>NZ_JACVVF010000038.1:0-45289 GCF_016648095.1 Pseudomonas sp. S32 | reverse complement strand
CCCCCCCCCCCCCCCCCCCCCCCCCCCCCCCCCGCCCCCGCGCCCCCCCCCCCCCCCCCCCCCCCCACGATGCAGACAAGAGGGTGCAAAGCGCCCGCAAGCTGGCTCCTACAGCCGCCGTTGCAACGCCTCGGCAATCACTTCCAGCGCCTCATGTGCTTCGTCCACCAATGCATCCATGCGCATGAAGTCATGGACCATGCCTTCGTAAATGCGCTCCTCCACCTCTACCCCCGCTGCACGCAGGTGCGCGGCATAGGCGCGCCCTTCATCGAACAGCGGGTCGCATTCGGCAACCACGAAAAGCGCCGGCACACGCAGGCGCTCGGGCGTTTCGAGCAACGGCGAGAATCTTGGGTCTGAGCGGTCTTCAACGCTACGCTGATAATGCTGGTAGAACCACTCCAAGGTGTCAGCCTCCAGCAAGTGTCCGGTGGCGTAGCGCCCGACTGAATCGTGCCAGCGGCTGGCATCGGTGACCGGGTAGATCATCACCTGCAGGCGCGGCGCCACCGCCGCGTGGTTGGCTACCACCGTGGCCAGGCTGCCACCGACACTGTCACCGGCAACCGCCAGGCGCCCGGCATCAATGCCAATGCCAGGCCCCTGGTCCTGTAGCCATTGCCAGGCATCCAGGGCGTCCTCCGCCGCAGTAGGAAAGCGCCACTGCGGCGCCAGCCGGTAAGCCACCGACAACACCACGCAACCGGACAGCGCAGCCAGGGTGCGGCACAGTGCATCGTGGGAGTCCAGGCTACCGACCACGTAGCCACCCCCATGGAAGTACAGCACACCCGGCTGCAAGCGATCACGGTCGATGCCATGAGCGCGGTACAGCCGTGCGGGCAGCAGCGCGCCGTCACGGGCCGAAATCTCTAGTTCCTCAATGTGTTCAAGATCGTCGCCTCCCGCGCTCATCAGCAGCGACGATTGGTCGAACACTTCGCGGGCCAGTTCGGGGCTTGCGGCGTGCATGGCCAGGGTCTTGCCTTCGGCGCGGCCGGCTTCGACCAGCTGCAGGTAGGCAGCGATATCAGGGTTAAGGGACATGGTGCGAATGCTCCAGACCGGTCGGCGCTAGGCACGACCGGCGGTTGAGAGATTAAGGAAGGGTCAGCAGAGGGTAACTGGCAGGGTCAGGGTATCCAGAGCATTTTCGAGCGCCGCGAGCAGGGAGGCCTCACGCGGAATGTCGAAGTGCCCGCATGACAGCACATCGCCGGCCAATGGCTGGCCGATCTGGTCAGCCAGGGCTTGGCGCCCGGCATCGCGACCCTGCACCCACCAACTGACGGGTTCGACCGCCACTTCGCGGCAGCGCGGCAACAGCATTGATAACTGCTTGAGCTTCCGGGCGACCACGAACACGTTAGCCAGTTCGTCACTGCTCAGCGCCGCGTAGGCCGAACGGGCAGCCTCACTGGTATCGCGCTCGACTACCATCTGCGCCATCAAACGGCGAATGGCGTCAGGGCTTTCCGGCCCGTCTACCACCGGTACCGTGGTGCCCGGCAACATCACCCGGGAGAAGGACTGCAAGTCCTCCAGCCAGTCGTCCTCGACGCTGCAGCTGGCGGAGGGTACGAAGCTGTCGAGCAGGCCGACGAAGGCAACCTTCTGGCCCTGCGCTTCAAGCTCGGCGGCCATCAGCAGCGCCAGGGTCCCGCCCAGCGACCAGCCGGCCAGGTGGTACGGCCCCTGAGGCTGGCTCTGGCGCAGGTAGGTCACGTAGTCCCGCGCCATGCTCTCAAGCGAGTCGTCCTGCCACTGCGCGTCCAGCAGCATGCGGTTGCTGATGGCGATCAGCGTACGCTTACCATTCAGACGCCGGGCCAGTGGCTCGTAGTCGAATACGGTGCCAAACCCTGCATGCACGCAGAACAACGGCGGTACTTGCTCGACAACACGGTTGAGCGTCAGCAGCGGCGACACCGTGTCGCTGTCATCCACACCCGTCAGCTGGCCGATGGTCGGCTTCTGCACCAGGTCTCGCAGCTTCAGGTTCAGCCCCAGCGCTTTCAAACGACGCGCCTTGGCGATCACCTGCAGGCTGAGGATCGAGTCGCCGCCTAGGTCGTAGAAGTTATCTGTCAGGCCCACCCGCTCGACCTTCAGCACCGCCTGCCAAATCTCGGCTAATGCACGCTGCAGTTCGGTCTGTGGCGCGACGAAGTCATCACCCTGGGGTACGGCTTGCGGCGCTGGCAGCGCTTTGCGGTCGACCTTGCCGTTGGGGGTCAGTGGTAAGCTATCGAGCACAACCCATTGGGCAGGCACCATGTAGTCCGGCAGGCTTTGCTGCAGTTGCGCACGAAGTCCCTCGCACAGGCCCGTTGCCTGGCTGCTGGTCGCCACTACATAGGCCACCAGCTGCTTGCCGCTGCCGCCCTCGCGGGCCACCACCACGGCATCGGTCACGGTCGGCGCCTGGCGCAGGCTGGCCTCGATCTCGCCTAGCTCGATGCGGAAGCCGCGAATCTTCACCTGGTTGTCGATACGGCCCAGGTAGTCATAGATACCATCGATGCGCTTGCGCACCAGGTCGCCGGTGCGATACAGGCGGTCTCCCGGGCCGCCAAACGGGTCGGCCACGAAGCGCTCGGCGCTTTGCCCGGCGCGGTCCAGATAGCCACGTGCCAGGCCCTCACCGCCCAGGTAGAGCTCACCGGCAGCCCCCACCGGCAATGGGTTGAGGTCCTGGTCGAGGACATACCCAACCCGCGTCCCGACGCAGCGCCCGATGGGCGCGTACGCCGCACCGCACGTCTCGCCCTCGGCCGCCTTCCACAGCAGTGGCGTCACCACCGTTTCGGTCGGGCCGTAGCCGTTGATGATGTAGCGCGGCTGCAATGCCCGGCGCGCCTGGTCGTAACTGGCCTGCGGAACGGCATCGCCACCGAAGCAGTAGACCCGCACTGCAGGCGGGTTACCCGCCTGCTCGGCATGTTCGGCCAGCTGTTGCAGGTAAGCCGGCGGGAACGCAGCCACAGTCACGTCGTGGCGTTGCATGGCCTGGTAGGTCTGCTCCGCAGTCCACAGGCTGTCGTCGCGCAGCAACAGGCTGCCGCCGTGGGTCAGCGTGGTCAGCCAACGTTCGTGGGCACCGTCGAAGGCGAAAGACATGAAGTGCAGTTCGCAGTCTTGCGGGCTCATCTCGTACAGCTCGCCGATGGCCTGGCAATGCATGGCCAGCGGGCCATGGCTGACCACCACGCCCTTGGGTCGGCCGGTGGAGCCTGAGGTATAGATCACGTAGGCCAGGCTGTGAGCATGCAGCTCAACCAGCGGCGCGGTGTGCGGCTGGTCGTCCAGCACCAGGGTGTCGAGGCTCAGCACCTGCAAGGTGGCTGGCACCGGCAAGCGCGACAGCAGCGGCGACTCGGTCAGCAGCAAGGCGATGCCAGAATCCTGGATGAGGTACTCCAGCCGCTCACGGGGGTAGCTGCTGTCCAGCGGCACATAACCCGCGCCGGCCTTGAGCACCGCCAGCAAGGCAATCACCTGCCCGGCATTGCGCGGCATCGCCACGCCTACACGAATTTCCGGGCCAACGCCGCGGGCGATCAGCGCATGGGCCAGGGCATTGGCTCGCGCGTCGAGTTCGGCGAAGTTTAGCACCTGCTCGCCGACCCGCACCGCAGGGCACCCGCCCTGGCTGAGGGCAAGCTGCGCGATGCGCTGGTGCACCGGCACGAAGGTCGGCTCGTTCAGCTGCGCTGGCAAGCGGGGTGCGTCGAGCTGGGCCAGGCCCTCAGGCAGGCCGATCTCGCCGAGCAGGCGGCCCGCGTCGCTGGCTAGCACCGCCAGCAAGCCTTGCATGTTGGTGCGGATCGACGCTACCGCAGCCTCGCTGAAGTGCTCGCGCATATACATGTATTCGATCACCAGGCCTTCTTCGACGGTGACCATCAGGTCCATCGGGAAGTTGGTCACACCGGAGCTTTCCAGGTCGCCGAAGCGCAGCGACTCACCGCTCCATTCACGCAGGGTGCGGTCCACTGGCTGGTTTTCGAAGACGATTATGCTGTCGAACAGCGACTGACCACTGCGGCCCGACCAGCGCTGGATATCACTGAGCGGCGTGTACTCGTGCTCGCGCATTTCCAGGTTGTAGTCCTGCAGTCTGCGCAGCCATTGGCCGACCGACTGGCCTGGGGCGATTTCCTGGATCACCGGCAATGTGTTGATGAACAGGCCAAGGATGCGCTCGCTGTGCACCAGGCTTGCCGGGCGGCCGGCCATGGTCGCCCCGAAGGCCACGGTACGCTGGCCGCTGTAACGGCTAAGCAGCAACAGCCATGCACCTTGCACCAGGGTGTTGAGGGTGACCTGCTCGGCCTTGGCGAAGGTCTTGAGCTGTTCGGTGGCCTGGGCGTCCAAGCGGGTGTACAGCGCATGGTGGCCCTGCCCGGCCGGTTGCGCCGGGAAGCCGTTGACCAGGTAGGTCGGCTCGTCCAGGCGCGCCAGCTGGCCGCGCCAGAAGCCTTCGGCGGCGTTCACGTCCTTGGCACGCAGCCAGGCGATGTAGTTGCCATAGGCGACTACCGGCTCCAGCGTCTGCCCAGCGTAGTGTGCCAGCACCTCGCCCATCAGTTGTGAAGTGCTCCAGCCGTCGATAAGGATGTGGTGGTAGGTCCAGATCAGCTGATGGCTGTCTTCGCCCGTGCGCACCAGCACCAGCCGCTGCAACGGCGGCGCCTCGAGGGCGAAGCCGCGCTGGCGTTCGGCCTCGGCCAGCGCTGACACCCGCGTCTCGACGTTCTGTTCGCCGCGCCAGTCATAGGAGGTCAGCGGTACCGGTAGCTCGGCCATGACGAACTGCAGTGGCTCATCCAGGTCCTGCCACAAGAAACCGGTACGCAGCACCGCATGGCGATGGCTGACGGCGGCCCAAGCGGCAGCGAAGCGCTCGCCATCCAGGCCCTGCACCGGAATGCTCAACTGGTTGACATAAAGATCGGCCTCCGGGGTGTTGAGGCCGAGGAACAGCATGCCCTTCTGCATCGGCGATAGGCTGTAAAGTGCCTCGACCCGCGCATGCTCGATCGGCAGGGCCAGCACTTGCGCTTCGTTCAGGCCGTGCAGCGGCACCACCGGCACGGGTGTGGCCGGCGCGCGATCGTTGGTGTCACAGCGCAGTGCCAGCTTCTCGATGGTCTGTTGCTGGAACAGGTCTTTGGCGCTGAAGGCGATGCCCACCTGCCGGGCGCGGCTGACCAACTGAATGGAGATGATCGAGTCACCGCCCAGGCCAAAGAAGTTGTCGGTAACACCCACCTGCTCCAGCCCCAGCACGTCCTGCCAGATCTGCACCAGGCTGGCTTCCAAGGCATTGCGCGGTGCCACCCTAGCAACGGCGCCTGAACCGGTGTGCGGCCGCGGCAGGGCCTTGCGGTCGAGCTTGCCGTTGGGGCTGAGCGGCATGCGCGGCAGTACCACTGTTTGGGTCGGCACCATGTAGTCCGGCAGCTCGCACAGCAGCGCCTGGCTCAATTCGTGATGCAGTGCCTGCTGCGCAGCAGGCACATCGTCCAGCAGGCTGGCGTCGGTGGGCACCAGGTAGGTAACCAGGCGCTTGCTGCCATTGAGTTCAACGGCAAGCACCACGGCCTCGCGAACCTGCGGTTGTTCCAGCAGGCGCGACTCGATTTCGCCCAGTTCGATGCGCAAGCCGCGAATTTTCACTTGGTGGTCGGCGCGGCCCAGATACTCGATCACCCCATCGGCACGCTGACGGCAGAGGTCGCCGGTACGGTACAGACGCGTACCAGGCACGAACGGGCTGGCCAAGAAGCGCTCGGCGGTCATCGCCGGACGACGGTGGTAGCCACGGGCAAGGCCGGTACCGGCCAGGTACAGCTCGCCGGTGACGCCGACCGGTACCGGTGACAGTTCGCCGTCGAGCACATAGGTGGCCAGGTTAGCGATAGGCTGGCCGATCGGCACGGTATCGGCGCCTTCGTCACGACACGTCCAGTGGGTGACATCGATAGCCGCCTCGGTCGGGCCATAGAGGTTGTACAATCCCACCTGCGGCAGGCGCTCGAACACCTGCTGCTGGGTATCCACCTGCAATGCTTCGCCACTGCACATGATCTGCCGCAGGCTCGCGCAGCCCGAGAGTTCGGGGTGCTGCATGAAGGCCTGAAGCATGGACGGCACGAAGTGCAAGGTGGTGACCTGCTGCGCTTCGATTACCGCCACCAGGCGAGCCGGTTCGCGATGATCGCCAGGGGCCGCCATGACCAGGCGTGCGCCGGTCATCAGCGGCCAGAAGAACTCCCACACCGATACGTCGAAGCTGAAAGGCGTTTTCTGCAGCACGCAGTCGTGAGCAGCCAGCGGATAAGCCTGCTGCATCCAGTACAACCGATTGCTCAGGCCCCGATGCGGGTTGCCGGCGCCCTTGGGTTTGCCGGTGGAGCCCGAGGTGTAGATGACGTAGGCGAGGTTCTCCGGGTTGAGCTCGACGCACGGATCGGTCAGCAGGTCGCCATCGAACACCTCGGCGTAGCCATCCAACGTCAGGATGCGTACAGCGTCACCCACCGGCAACGCGACACGCAGGTGAGCCTGGGTCAGCAGCAATTCGATGCCACTGTCCTCAATCATGTAGGCCAGCCGGTCCTGCGGGTACTCAGGGTCGAGCGGCACATAGGCGCCGCCGGCCTTGAGAATGGCCAACAGGGCAATGACCATTTCCAGGCTGCGCTCGGCAGCCACGCCGACCAGCACATCCGGCCCTACCCCACGTTCCGCCAGATCGAGAGCCAAGCGGTTGGCACACTGGTTGAGCGCTTTGTAGCTCAAGCTGCGCTCACCACTGATCAAGGCAATCGCTTCGGGCTGCGCGTGGGCGTGCCCCTCGAACAGGCGGTGCACGGCGAATTCGTCGGGGTAACGCATGTCGGTGGCGTTCCACTGCCGGATGATGCGGTCGTGCTCGTCGGCTTCCAGCACTTGGAAATCACCCAGGGCACGCTCTGCATCGCCGCTCATCTGCAGCAACAGGCGCGCGATCTGGCCAAGCAGGCGCTCGACGCCGGCTTCATCGACGCAGGCGCGGTCATAGCTGATAGTGAACGACAGGGTCTGGCCCAGGTTCACCGCCAAGGTCAGCGGGTAGTTGGTTTGCTCATGAACATCGACATCGCCGAACTCCAGGCTTTGCGGCGCCCCTTCCCGCAGGGCTTGCGAGACCGGATAATTCTCGAACACCAGCAGGTTGTCGAACAGCGCCTGCCCTTCAAGGCCTGCCCAGCGTTGCACATCGAACAGCGCAGTGTGCTCGTGTTCGCGCAGGACCAGGTTGTCGTTCTGCAGAGCCTGCAGCCAGGCGCCCAGGCGTAGCTCCGGACGAATCGGGGCAATTACTGGCAGGGTGTTGATGAACAAGCCGATCTGTTGCTCGACGCCCTTCAATTCAGCCGGCCGACCCGCTACGGTGGCACCGAACACTACGGTGTCGAGGCCGGTATAACGCTGCAACAGCAGCAACCAGGCAGCCTGCACCAGGGTGTTGAGAGTGATCCGCTGCTGGCGGGCGAAATCGGCCAGCCGCTGGGTGGTGGCCTGGTCCAGCAGGCGGGAGCAGTGGCCGTGGCCGCTCAGGCCATGCAGCTTGCCAGCGGCCATGGCCGGCACCAGCCGGGTCGGCTCGCCCAGGTGGCGCAATTGCCCATCCCAGAAGGCCTTGCCGCACACCGCGTCACGTTGCTGCAGCCAGCCGATGTAGTCGCGGAACCGGCCCGGCTGACGCTGGGCGGGCTGGCCGGCGTAGTGCTGCAGCACCTCGCCCAGCAACTGTGAATTGCTCCAGCCGTCCATCAGCACATGGTGGTTGGTGTAGACCACTTGGTAGCAATCCTCGCCGGTACGCACCAGCACCAGGCGCAGCAATGGCGCCTGTGCGACATCGAAGCCGCGCTCGCGCTCGCTGACCAGTAATGCGGCCATGCTCGCCTGCTGGTCGGCCTTGTGGCGCCAGTCGTGTTCGGCGTACGGCAACTGCAGGTGCTTGCGCACCACCTGCACCGGTTGCTCAAACAGCCCGCCCCAGACAAAGCCGGTGCGCAGGATGTCGTGACGGTCGAGCATGGCCTGCCAGGCCTGCACGAAACGCTGTGGGTCAAGACCGCGCACTTCCAGGCACAACTGGTTGATGTAATGCCCGTCACCCTGCTCGTACAGACTGTGGAACAGCATGCCTTGCTGCATCGGGGACAGCGGGTAGATGTCTTCGATCTGGCCGGCCTCAAGGCCGAGGCTGTCCAGTTGCGCCTGGGTCAGGCGGGCCAGTGGGAAGTCCGACGGGGTCACGCCCTGGCTGTCAGCCTGGCAGCAGTGCTCGACCACACGCCGCAGGGCAACGCCGTAAGCATCGGCCAGGGCTTGCATGGCCGCCTGCTCGAAGCGTTCGCCACTGAAGGTCCAGCTCAGGCTCAACTCGCCGTCATAGACGCGGCCATTGACGGTCAGCCAGTTGCCCAGCGGCGCCGACGGGCTTTGCTCCTCGCCCGCCGACTCCTGCGCCGGGGTAAACAGTGCCCCCTGCTCGGCATCAAAGCTGCCGTCGAACTGGCCGAGATAGTTGAACGTCACCCGCGGCACCGGCAACGCATCGATGGCCTGCCGCACGTGCGCACCGGCCAGGTAGCGCAGCACGCCAAAGCCCAGGCCCTTGTTGGGCGCTGCGCGCAATTGTTCCTTGATGCGTTTGATCGAGCTGCCGATGTCAGCGGCCGGCGCGAGGTGCACCGGGAACACGCTGGTGAACCAGCCAACGGTGCGGGTCAGGTCGATCGCGTCATCCAGAGCTTCGCGGCCATGGCCTTCGAGCTGGACCAGCGCCGACCCATGCCCGCTCCAGTCGCACAGTACCTGGGCCAGGGCAGTCAGCAGCAGGTCGTTGACCTGGGTGCGGTAGGCCGCCGGGGCACGTTGCAGCAACTGGCTGGTGAGGTCCTTGTCGAGTACGGTGTACACGCTCACGGCGTGGCGCTTTTCCTGGCTGGCTGCCAGGTTCTTGCACGGCACGCCTTCAGGGGCGCCTCGCAGGCGTTGTTGCCAGCCTTCGAGCTCCTGTAGCAAAAGCGGGCTCTGGGCATGCGCCTGAAGCTGGGCGGCCCAGGTCTGGTAGGCACTGGTCTTGGCCGGCAGGCGCACGGTCTGGCCCTGGACGATCTGCTGGTAGGCGCTTTGCAGATCCTCGAACAGGATGCGCCATGACACACCATCGACCACCAGGTGATGCACGGCCAACAACAGCCGCTGGCTGCCATCGGGCAACGTCGCCAGCACGGCACGCACCAGCTCGCTGCTGGCCAGGTCAAGGCTGGCCTGGGCCTGGTTGGCCAACGCGTAGAGCGCCTCGAACGAGTCCGGGCTGGCCTGCCACAGCAGTTGCGGGCGCGGGCCCGTCTCGCCATGGCTGGCACTCCACACACCGTCCTGCTCGACGAAACGCAGGCGCAGGGCATCATGGTGCTCGAGCAGCGCATCCAACGCCTGGCCCAGCGCGGCAGCATCCAGTGCCTGCTGTGGTTGCAGCAGCACTGCCTGGTTCCAGTGATGGCGCTCGGCCATCGACTCGGCGAAGAACGCTTGCTGCACCGGCAGCAGCGTGATCGGGCCGGTCACCGGGCCCTGGTCGATCAGGGCGATGCCGTCATCGACCTGGGCCACCGTGGCCAGGCCTTCCACGGTCTGGTGCAGGAACAGGTCCTTGGGGGTGAAACGAATACCGATCTGACGTGCCCGGCTCACCACCTGGATGGAGATGATCGAATCGCCGCCCAGTTCGAAGAAGTTGTCGCTCAGGCCGACGCGTTCGAGCTTGAGCACGGTTTGCCAGATCTCGGCGATGCGCTGTTCCAGCTCGGTGCGCGGCGCCACGTAACTGTGTTGCAGCAGGCTGGTGTCCGGCTTGGGCAACGCCTTGCGGTCGAGCTTGCCGTTGGGGGTGACCGGGAACCGCTCGACGAACAGGATGTGCGTGGGCACCATGTAATCGGGCAGCAGCGCTTTGAGCTGGCCGCGCAGGCGCTCGGCCAGGCCTTCGCGGGCCGTGCCAGATTGGGCGATCACATAGCCGATCAGCTGTTTGCCGGTGTTGCCGTCCTGAGCCGCGACCACAGCGTCGACAACCTCGACCAACCCTTGCAGACGGGCTTCGACCTCACCGAGCTCGATACGGAAACCACGGATCTTCACTTGGTTGTCAATCCGGCCGAGGTAGTCGAACACACCATCCTGGCGCTGACTGACAAGGTCGCCGGTGCGGTACAGGCGACCGCCCCGGCCATCGAATGGGTCGGGCACGAAGCGCTCGGCTGTTAGCGAAGGCCGGTCCAGGTAACCACGGGCCAGCCCTTCCCCGCCCAGGTACAGCTCCCCCTTGGCGCCCGGCGGCAGCAGGTTCAGTTCAAGGTTGAGAATACAGGTGCGGCGATGGCCAATACGCGTGCCGATCGGTGCGTAGGCGGCCGCGCAGACATCGCTGGTCGCGGCCTTCCATATTAGCGGCGTGACCACGGTTTCGGTGGGGCCGTACCCGTTGATGATGTACTGCGGGCGCAGCACCCGCTTGACCAGTTCGAAACTGGCCTGGGGCACCGCGTCGCCACCAAAGCAGTAGACACGCACTGCCGGCGGATTGCCCTCGCGCTCCGCATGCTCGGCCAGCTGTTGCAGGTACACCGGCGGGAACGCCGCCACGGTCACACCGTGTTCGTGCATCTGCCAGCAGGTCTGCTCCGGGGTCCACAGGCTGTCGTCGCGCACCAGCAGCCGTGCGCCGTGGGTCAGCGCAGTGAGCCAGCGCTCCTGGGCACCGTCAAAGGCGAACGACATGAACAGCAGCTCGCAATCGTCGGTACGCATCTCGTAGCGCTCACCGATAGCGCGGCAGTGCATGGCCAAAGGGCCGTGGCTGACCGCCACACCCTTGGGCAGGCCAGTGGAGCCGGAGGTGTAGATTACATAGGCCAGGTTGCGCGGGTCGACGTTCACCTCGGGCGCTTGATGCGGCAACGCGCTCAGGTCGAGGCTGTCGAACAGCAACACGGCGACCTGCTCGGGTAACGGCAGTTGCGCTTGCAGGCTGGTGTCGGTAAGCAACAAGCCAATGCCGGCGTCGCCCATCAGGTAGGCCAGCCGCTCGCGAGGGTATTGGCTATCCAGTGGGACGTAGGCCCCGCCGGCCTTGAGTACCGCGAGCAGGGCCACGATCATGTTTTCGCTGCGCGGCAAGGCCACCGCTACCCGGGTTTCCGGGCAGACACCACGGGCGACGAGGGCGTGGGCCAGGCGGTTGGCCTGTTGGTCGAGCTGGGCGAAAGTCAGTGTGCGATCGCCAAACAGCACCGCTGGAGCATCCGGGGTGAGCCGCGCCTGTTCGGCGATGCGCTGGTGTACCAGCGGCGCCTGGGCATCGCTTTGTGGCTGGCCATCGAGCAGCAAGGTGCGCTGTTCGGCGTCACTGAGCAGCGGCAACGCGCCCAGGGTCTGCGCAGGGTTGGCGGCGATGCCTCGCAGCAGGTTGAGCCAGTGGTCCACCAGACGCTGGGCGGTGGCCTCGCTGAACAAGTCGGTGGCGTAGACCAGCTTGGCCGACAGCCCCTCGGGGCCTTCGACAGTGTCCAGGGTCAGGTCCAGGTGGGCGCTACGGATCTCCCACTCCAGGCTCTCCACGCTCAGGCCCGGCAACTGGCCCAGCGACTGGCTGGCGCCCTTGCCTGCGCTCTGGTGGTTGTACATCACCTGGAATAGCGGGTTGTAGCTGAGGCTGCGTTCCGGCTGCAGGGCTTCTACCAGTTGCTCGAACGGCAGCTCTTGATGCTGCTGGGCTTGCAATGTGGTGGCGCGTACCTGCGCGAGCAGGTCGAGGAAGCTCAACTCGCCATGCAGCTCGGCCTTGATGATCTGGGTGTTGACGAAGAAGCCGATCAGGCGCTCGGTCTCCACCCGGTTCCGGTTGGCCAGCGGCACACCGATGCGCAGATCCTGCTGGCCGCTGTAGCGGTACAACAGGGTGTGGAGTGAGGCCAGCAGCAACATGAACATGCTGGCACCCTGCTGCTGCGCCAAGGCTGAGAGCTGGTCGCTAAGCGCGCGGCTGATCGGCACCTGTAGGCGAGCGCCCTGCATGCTCTGCACCGCTGGGCGCGGGTAGTCGGTGGGCAGCTCGAGTACCGGCTGGATCGCGCCGAGCTGTTCGCGCCAATAGCTCAACTGGCGCTCCTGCTCGCCTGCTTCCATCCAGTGGCGTTGCCAGATGGCGTAGTCGGCATACTGTATTGGCAACGCCGGCAAGTCGAGGGAGCCACCCGTACTGAGCGCGGCATACACACGGATCAACTCGTCAACCATGATCTGCATCGACCAGCCATCGGAGACAATGTGGTGCTGGGTCAGCACCAGCACATGGTCGTCAGCAGCCAGGCGCAGCAGTTTGACCCGCAGCAACGGACCGCTGCCCAGGTCGAACGGGCGCTGGGTCTCCTCCTCCACCGCAGCGCGAATCTGCTGATCGCGCTGCACTGGGTCGACCGAGCAGGCCAGCGGCTCGGCGACGATGTTCGGTGCGCTCGGCTCGGCAATCACTTGCACCGCCTGTCCGTCGTGCTCATGGAAGGTACTGCGCAGCGGCTCGTGGCGGGCGATCAGATGGGCGAAGGCGCCCTCGAGCGCCGCAAGATCCAGGGCGCCATGCAGGCGCAAGGCACGTGGAATGGCATAGGCACTGCTGTGCGGCGCCATCTGCCAGATGAACCATTGGCGCTGCTGGGCGAATGAAAGTGGTACATGCTCAAACTGGGCACTGGTCCGGGGGATGGGCAGGTTGGCCGGGGATATGCCTTCCTGAGCCATTTTCTGCAAATAGACCCGGCGTTTTTCCAGCGGTAGCAGGATGAAGCGCTCGGCGATCTTCAGTGCAGCTGCTTTATTTTCCATCATGCTTCATCCACCTCATCCAGCAAACTTTCCAGTCGATTCAAACGGTCCGCATCCAGCACTGCGACAGGCGGCTCCAGGTGATCGACAAATTCATTGAGTACAGGGAACTGGAACATCAACTGGGGAGCGGCGCCGATACCCAGTTCCAGTTGCAGGCGCGAGAGCACGCCCATGACCAGCAGCGAATGGCCGCCCAGTTCGAAGAAGTTGTCGCCCAGCCCTACGCGCTCGGCTTTGAGCACGTCCTGCCAGATCTGCGCGACCTGTTGCTGCAGCGAGGTCTGCGGTGCCTGATAGGTGGCGCGGGCGGCATCCAGGTCGGGGGCAGGCAGGGCCTGGCGGTCAAGCTTGCCGTTGGCGGTCAGCGGCAGGGCCGCGAGGCTCACCACGTGGGCCGGAATCATGTGTTCGGGCAGGTGCTGGCGCAGGTAAGCCTGCACTCGCTCACGCAGCCCACCGACGTCGGACGGTACTACCACATAGGCCACCAGTTGCTTGCCCTGCTCGGTGTCACGGGCGACCACAGCGGCGTCGACCAGTTGCGCCATGCCGCGCAGGCAGGCACTGATTTCACCAGGCTCGACCCGGTAACCGCGGACCTTCACCTGGTCATCGATACGGCCAAGGATCTCGATCGTGCCGTGATGGATACGTACCCGGTCACCCGTGCGGTACAGGCGCTCGCCATGACTGGCCTGCGGGTCAGGAACGAAGCGCTCGGCGGTGAGCCCCGGGCGGCCCAGGTAGCCTCGGGCGAGGCTCGGCCCACCCACGTACAGTTCGCCGTGAACCCCTTCGACCACCGCTTGCAGGCTCGCATCCAGCAGTTGCAGATGCACGTTGAGCAGCGGGTGCCCCAAGGGCACGCCCGACAATTGCGCGGCCGCTGGCAACTCGGCGGCCAGCACGCCAATGGTGGTTTCGCTCGGGCCATAGTGGTTGACCACCCGGCATGCCGGCGCCAGTTGCTGGACCTGGGCCAGTAACTCGACACTACTGGGTTCGCCACCCAAAACCAGGCAGCGACGCGGCAGCATTTCGGCCGGCTTGGCCACCTTGAGCAATGATTGCAGGTGCGAAGGCACCAGCTTGATGAAGTCGATCGCCTCGCGGCTCATGTACTGCGCCATGCCTTGGGCATCCATGGCCAGTTGCTCGTCGAGCAGGTGCAGGTTGCGGCCGCTGCACAGGGCCGAAAACAAGGTGGTGTAGCCCAGGTCGGCGGCCAGGGTGGAGGCCAGCGCCATGCGCTCTACCCCTTCCAATGGCAGCACCGCCAGCGCCGAAGCCAGGTAGTCGGCCAGCGCACCCTGGCTGACCAGCACACCTTTCGGCCGGCCTGTGGAGCCGGAGGTGAAGATCACGTATGCGGCCAGCTCGGCATCGCGCGGTATGGCACTGAGCGAACCACCGTGCGGCAACTGGGCAAACGCTTCGAAGGCAAGGCCGTGCACAGCAGGCGACGTGGCGTGTTCGACCAGCCAGGAAGCCGGCCCCAGTAGCAGGCACGCCTGACTGTCTTCAAGCATCTGCCGGGTACGCGCAGGTTGTGCCCGCAGCTCTAGCGGCAGGAATGCTGCACCGGCCTTGAACACCGCCAGCAGGCCAACCACGAACTGCGCCGAACGCTCGGCGGCAATCGCCACCACACATTCCGGGCCGACACCGTTGGCTTGCAGGTGCACGGCCAGGTCCCCGGCGCGCTGGTTCAACTCACCATAGCTCAGGCGCTGCTCGCCACACACCAGCGCCAACTTGGACGGATTGGCCCGTGCCTGATCTTCGAACAGCTGCAAGGCTTGCAGTGCCTGGCTGTCATCCCGCACATCGCCTTGGCACAGTTCAGCCATTGCCTGACGCGACACCTCGCTGCCCATCTGTACGGCCCCGACCAGCTGGGCGGCATCGGCCACCATCGCTTGCAACAGGCGGCGCCAGTCGGCCAGCAGGCGCTCAGCGGTATCGCTGTCGAACTGGTCGGCGGCATACACCAGGGTGGCGATCACGCCCTCGGGGGTTTCGACAGTTTCCAGGTTGAGGTCGAACTTGGCCTCCTGAATGTCGGCGGCCAATGGCTCGATGCTCAGCCCGGATACCAGCGGCCCTTGGGCCTGGGTACCTTGGGCACGGTGGTTGTACAGCACCTGGAACAGCGGGGTATGGCTGAGGCTGCGCTCAGGCTGCAAGGCTTCGACCAGTTGCTCGAACGGCAAGTCCTGATGGTCTTGGGCCTGCAAGGTGGTCTGGCGCACCTGCTCGATCAACTGACTGAATGGCAAGCGGCCATCGACATTGGCACGTATAACCAACGTGTTGATGAATACCCCGAGCAGGCCTTCGGTTTCCTGGCGGTTGCGGTTGGCCACCGGCACACCAACGCGGATATCGTCCTGGCCGCTGTAGCGATGCAACAGCACCTGGAACCCGGCGAGCAAGACCATGAACAAGGTCGCCTGCTGACGCTGGGCGAGCTCGCGCAAGCCTTCGCAAAGCGGCGCTTGCAGTTTCAGTTCAAGCTGCCCGCCACGGTGGCTGGGCTGGGCCGGGCGCGTACGGTCGCCGGGTAGTTGCAGCACGGGCTGCTGCTCGCCCAGCTGCGTACGCCAGTACTGCAATTGCCGCTCGCGCTCACCGCCCTCCATGCGCTGACGCTGCCACAGCGCGTAGTCGGCGTACTGGATCGGCAAGGCAGCAAAGTCCGGCTCACGGCCTTCGACCTGGGCGACATAGCTGCGCACCAGCTCATCGACCATTACCTGCATCGACCAGCCGTCGGAGACGATGTGATGCTGGGTTAGCACCAGCAGGTGGTCCTGATCTGCCAGCGGCAACAGGGCTACGCGCAGTAATGGGCCATTGACCAGGTCAAACGGCTGGCGCACCTGCTCTTCGATGAAGCGGGTAACGAGCGTGCCTTCATCGGCCTGGGCATGCACCTGAATTTGCACCGGCAGCGTAGCGTGCACCACCTGGCGAACACCGTCTGCGTCATGGGCGAAGGTAGTGCGCAGCGGCTCGTGGCGGGCCACCAGGGTGCCGAAACTGACACGTAAGGCCTCGATATCCAACACGCCACGCAGGCGCAGGGCACGCGGCAGGTTGTAGGCAGCGCTGTAGGGCTGCATCTGCCAGAGGAACCACAAACGCTCCTGCGCGTAAGACAACGGCAATACACCTTCACGCGGCGCAGGGGTGATACGTGGCCCGCCGTCCGACGGCAAGGCTTCGAGCATCACCGCCTGGGCTTGCAGGGTGCTGTTTTCGAAGACCTGACGCAGGCGTGCCTCACGGCCCAACTCGTCACGAATGCGCGACACCAGCCGGGTGACCAGCAGCGAATGGCCGCCCAGGTCGAAGAAGTTGTCGTGCAGGCCGACCCGTTCGAGATTGAGCAGCGTCTGCCAGATGACAGCCAGTTGCTGCTCCAGCACAGTACGTGGCGCCACATAGGCCTGTTGCCATTGGCTGGCATCCGGCTTGGGCAGGGCCTTGCGGTCCAGTTTGCCGTTAGGCGTCAGCGGCATGGCCGCTATGAACATTACGTGCGCCGGCACCATGTACTCCGGTAACTGTGCCTTGAGCCGGCCTTTGAGTTGCTCGCGAACGGCATTCTGGGTGACGCTGTCGGCCTGGGCCAACGCCGGGTCGTGCGCCACGACATAACCCACCAACTGGTCACCACCGATGCCCGGCTGGGCGACCACGACCACCTCGCGTACCACCTCGCAACCCAAGAGGGCCGACTCGATCTCGCCCAATTCGATGCGAAAACCACGGATTTTCACTTGATGATCTGCGCGACTGATGTATTCGTACTCGCCGCCAACGTTCAGCCGCGCCACGTCACCGGTGCGGTACAGCCGCTCGCCCTGGTTGGAGAACGGGTTGGGCAGGAAGCGCTCGGCAGTGAGCGAGGCGCGGTAGAGGTAACCGCGGGCCAAGCCCTGGCCGCCGATCATCAGCTCACCTGCCACGCCCTCTGGTACCGGGCCAAAGTCGGCACCGACCACATGCAGCTGAGTGTTGCCGATCGGCTGGCCGAGCAGCGGCCGTGGGTGCTCGATGTCCAGCCGGTAGCGCGCCGACCAGATGGTGGTTTCGGTCGGGCCATAGAGGTTCCAGACCGGGCCAATGGCCTCCAGCAGGCGCGCCGCCAACTCTGGCGCAAGGGCCTCCCCACCGCACAGGCATTTGCAGCCAGCAAGTGCCTGGGTGTCGCCGTGGTCGAGCAGCATGCGCCAGGTCGACGGCGTAGCCTGCAAGGCCGTGACGGACCAGCGCCGGGCCAGCGCCAACGCGGCCGACGGGTCCTGGGCGATGTCCTTGCCGGCCAGCACCACCTGGGCGCCGCAGGTCAACGGCACGTACAGCTCCAGGCCGAAGATGTCGAACGAGAAGGTGGTCAGCGACAACATTCGGTCAGCGGCGTCCAGGCCAGGTTGCTGCGCCATGCTGGCGACGAAGTTAGCCAGAGCATGGTGGCTGATCACCACCCCTTTGGGGTTGCCGGTAGAGCCGGAGGTATAGATCACATACGCCGCTGAGTCGGCGGGCAGGTTCGGCCGCGGGTCGTCCAGTGCTACCGCTGCCGGGGGCAGACGGTCCAGGCACAACAACTGCGGGCCACGGCCTTCGAAGCGCGGAGCCAGGGCTTGGTGGGTCAGCAGCAGGCCCATGTTGCTGGCCTCGATCATGTAGTCTAGGCGCGCCTGTGGGTAGGCTGGGTCCAGGGGAATGTAGGCACCGCCCGCCTTCAGGATGGCCAGCAGGCCGACCACCAGGTCAACCCCGCGCTCGACCGACAGGCCCACCATCACCTCAGGGCCAACGCCCAGGGCAATCAGCCGATGGGCCAACTGGTTCGCGCGTAGGTTCAGTTCGGCGTAGCTCAGTACCTGCTCGGCAAAGGCCAGTGCCGGGGCATCCGGGGTACGTGCCGCCAGGGCGGCGAACTGCTGGTGCACCGGCAACGCCGGTACCGCCATGGGCGTGGCGTTGTTACCGTGAACAAGCTGTTGCCAGTCGGCGGCGTCGAACAACGCCAAGGCGTCGACCCGTTCGGCAGGGTTGACCAGCAGGCCCTGCAGCAGGTTCTGCCAGTGGCGGCCGAGACGCTGAACCGTGGCGGGGCTGAACAGGTCGGTGGCAAACACCAGGGAGGCACCGATACCGCCGGGGGTTTCCACGGTTTCCAGGGTCAGGTCGAACTGCGCGGTGTGCTGGCGGGCGTCGTAGTTGCTCACCTCAAGGCCCGGCAAGCGGGTGACCGAGGCTTCACCGACTTCCTGGCCACGGTGGTTGTACATGACCTGGAACAACGGGCTATGGCTCATGCTGCGTTGTGGCTGCAGCAGCTCGACCAACTGTTCAAATGGCAGGTCCTGGTATTCACGGGCTTGCATGGTTGCCTCACGCACTTGGGCGAGCAACTCGGTGAAGGGTCGGCTGCCATCAACCACCGCGCGCAACACCTGGGTGTTGACGAAGAAGCCGATCAGGCCTTCGACCTCAGGGCGATTGCGCCCCGCCACTGGCACACCGACGCGCACATCTTCCTGGCCGCTGTAGCGGTACAAAAATGCTTGGAACGCGGCCAGCAGCAAGGTGTACAGCGTCACGCCTTCGCGCCGGGCCAGGTCTTTGAGACCTTGGGTCAACGCTTCTGAAAGCTGGAAGTCCAGCCGGTCGCCGCGATAGCTCATGGCCTGGGGTCGAGGGAAGTCGGCAGGCAGTTCCAGCACCGGCTGGGTGCCGCCGAGACGTTGCTTCCAGTAGGCCTGCTGGCGATCACGCTCCCCGGCGTCCATCCAGCTGCGCTGCCAAAGGGCGTAGTCGGCGTATTGCACCGGCAATGCCGCCAGCGCAGCTGTGCTGCCCGAGACACGGGCGCTATACAGTTTGATCAGCTCGTCGATCATGATGCGCATTGACCAGCCATCGGAAACGATATGGTGTTGCACCAATGACAACACGTGTTGCTGGTCACCCAGACGCAGCAACTTGACCCGTAGTAGTGGCCCCTCACGCAAGTCGAAGGGCTGTTGCTCATGGGCCTCGATCAGCTCGGCCAAACTTGCCGGGTCGCCCACTGCCTGGTGCTCGACCTGAATGCGGCCCTGAGCGTCGACGTGCTGCACTGGCTGGCCGTCGACCTCGGCAAAGCGGGTGCGCAGCGGCTCGTGCCGAGCGACCAGCTCGTCGAAGGCTGCCTGCAAGGCATCGCTGTCCAGGGAGCCTTGCAGGCGCAGTACCGACGACATGTTGTAGGCACTACCGTCAGGGTCCAACTGCCAGAGAAACCACAGACGTTCCTGCGCATAGGACAAAAGCAGCGGCTGGGAGGCATCACGCTTGAACATCGGCGCTATGCCGAACAGATTGATCCCTTTCCTCCCGAGCATCACGGCGAGGGCTTTCCTCTCGGTCAAGGACAGCCCTTCCACCGACTCGATCAACTTTTGCACGCGCACCCCCAAACTAGGAAATCAGACTTTCAAGCTCTTGTGCTGATAAACGTTTGAGGGCCTCCAAGGATTTAGCCAACTCGTCTTCAACGGGTTGGACGTCTGTTTGCAACTGCTGCACCTGCTCGACGAACTGTTCCAGGCTGGCGGTCTGAAACAGGGCTTTGAGCGGCACATCGACCCTCAGTTGCTGGCGGATCTGCATCATCATCTGGGTTGCCAGCAGCGAATGGCCGCCGAGGTCGAAGAAGTTGTCGTGCAAGCCGACCTGTTCGAGCTTGAGCACGGTTTGCCAGACTTGCGCCAACTGCGCCTGCAGTGGGGTTTGCGGCGGCACATATGCCTGCTGGCGCTGGCTGCTGTCAGGCGTCGGCAGGGCCTTGCGGTCGAGCTTGCCGTTGGGGCTCAGCGGCAGGCTGGCCAGCAGCACCACCTGGGTGGGCACCATGTAGGCGGGCAATAGCGTGCGCAGGCGAACCTTGAGCTGTTCGCCTAGCTGCGCCGAATCTGGCTGGTGCGGCACTACGTAGGCCGCCAGTTGCATGTCGGCGCCGGTACCGACCGCCAGCACCGCCGCTTCACACACTTCGGCCTGCTCCAGCAGGCGCGCCTCGATCTCGCCCAGCTCGATACGCAGCCCGCGGATCTTCACCTGGTGGTCGATGCGACCCATGTACTCGATCACCCCGTCGGCGCGCTGACGCGCCAGGTCGCCGGTACGGTAAAGCCGTTGGCCCACCTCGAACGGGCTGGCCACAAAGCGTTCGGCGGTCAACCCCGGGCGGCGGTGGTAACCCCGCGCCAGCCCTTCCCCGCCCAGGTACAGCTCGCCCACCACCCCGGCCGGCACCGGCGCCAGGTCGTGGCTCAGTACATAGGTGCTCAGGTTGGCAATCGGCTGGCCAATCGGCACGCTGTCCTGCCCTTCTTCACGGCACGTCCAGTGGGTCACGTCGATGGCCGCCTCGGTCGGCCCGTACAGGTTGTACAGCCCCGCATTCGGCAGCTTGGCGAACACCTGCTGCTGGGCATCCACCTGCAACGCCTCTCCGCTGCACACGATGCGTTTGAGGCTGGTGCAACCGCACACCCCCGGGTCTTGCAAAAACACCTGCAGCATCGACGGCACGAAGTGCAGCGTGCTGACCTGCTCACGCTCGATCAACGCCACCAGCCGCGCCGGGTCGCGGTGATCGCCCGGGGCGGCCACCACCAGGCGGGCACCGACCATCAGCGGCCAGAAGAACTCCCACACCGACACGTCGAAGCTGAACGGGGTTTTCTGCAACACCGTGTCGCTGGCCTCCAGGCCATAGGCCTGCTGCATCCAGCACAAGCGGTTGGTCAGCGCCTTGTGGCGGTTGCCCGCACCCTTGGGTTTGCCGGTGGAGCCCGAGGTGTAGATCACGTAGGCCAGGTTCTCGGGCGCGGGCTGCACGCCGGTCGCCTGGGTCGGGAAGGCCAGGTGGCCCTGCCCGTCCAGGTTCAGCACGCGGACCGCATCCGGTACCGGCAACTGGGCACGCAGGTGCGACTGGGTCAGCAACAGTTCGATACCGCTGTCTTCGAACATATAGGCCAGGCGGTCACGGGGGTATTCCGGGTCCAGCGGCACGTAGGCGCCACCGGCCTTGAGCACCGCCACCAAGCCCAGCACCATCTCCAGGCTGCGCTCCACAGCGATGCCCACCAGTACGTCGGGGCCCACACCCTGCTCGATCAACTGGTGCGCCAGCTGGTTGGCCTGCTGGTCCAGCTCGCGGTAGCTCAGCTGGCGCTCGCCGAACACGAGGGCCACGGCGTCCGGGGTCCTTTGCGCCTGGGCCTCGATCAGGGTGTGGACGCAGGCGTCCAGTGGGTAGGCGTCGGTCGCGGTGGCATTCCACTGCACGACGATGCGCTCCTGCTCGGCCGTGCCCAGCATCGGCAACTCGCCCACCGGTTGCCGGGGGTTGGCGACGATGGCCTGCAGCAGGTTCTGCCAGTGCTCGGCCAGGCGCTCGATGGTAGTACGGTCGAACAAATCGGTCGCGTAGGTCAGGCTGGCCGACAGGCCTTCGGCAGACTCGACAGTGTCCAGCGTCAGGTCCAGCTGTGCGGTGTGGTTGTCCCACTGCAGTGCTTCCACTGCCAGGCCGTTACCTACCTGGCCCAGCCGGCCGCTGTCCTGGTGGTTGAACATCACCTGGAACAGTGGGTTATGGCTGAGGTTGCGCTCTGGCTGCAAAGCCTCCACCAGTTGCTCGAACGGCAGGTCCTGATGAGCCTGCGCATCCTGCCCGGTCAGGTGCACCGCATGCAGGAAGGCGTCAAACGGAAGCGGGCCATCGAGCAGGCCCTTGAAAACCTGGGTGTTGACGAACAGGCCGATGAGGCGCTCGGCCTCGGCTCGGTTGCGGTTGGCATTGGGTACGCCAACCCGGATATCGGCCTGACCGCTGTAGCGATGCAGCAAAACCTGGAAGCTGGCCAGCAGTACGGTGAACAACGATACATCCTGTTGCCGGGCCAACTGCCGCAGGCTATCACGCAGCGCTGCGGGCAGGTGCACGCCCAGGCTCGCGCCGCGCAAGCTTTGTACAGCCGGGCGCGGGCGGTCCAGCGGCAGCGGTAACACTGTCTGTTCGCGCCCAAGTTGCGCTTGCCAGTAGGCCAGTTGCCGCTCACGCTCGCCGGCCTCCAGCCATTGGCGCTGCCACATGCCGTAGTCGGCATACTGGATCGACAATTCGGGCAACTGCGCCACGGTGCCCAGGCAGGCGGCTTGGTAGAGCGCCAGCAGTTCCTCGACCAGCACACCCATCGACCAGCCATCGGTGATGATGTGGTGCAAGGTCAGCACCAGTACATGATCGTCACTGGCCAACTGCAAAAGGCAGGCGCGAATCAACGGTTGCGCCGTGAGCTCGAACGGACGCTTGGCCTGTTCGGCCACGCATGCCTCGATGGCCTGCGTCGGGTTTGCCTCGCCCGCCTTCCGATGCTGCACTGCAAAAGCCAGTTCTTGCGGCGTCAGAATGCGCTGCCAAGCCTGGCCATCCTCCTCGACGAAGCGGGTTCGCAAACTTGCCTGGCGTGCGATCAGCCCCTGCAATGCCTGTTCCAGGGCGCCAGCCTCGAACTCACCCTTGAGCCGTAGCGCCGTACAGATGTTGTAGGCCGCCGATTGTGGTTCGAGCAGCCACAAGAACCACTGGCGCTGCTGTGCGTAGGAAAGCGGTAACACGCCGCTTTCGCGTGCGGGCACGATCGGCAGGCGGGCGACGTTGACACCCGCCTGGTGCAGTTTGCGGTACAGTTGCTGGCGCTTGTTGCCGTCCAGCCCCCGGATGCGTTCAATCAGTTCCTGGGAACGTGCTGGATCAGGCTTGAGCATTGTTTTCCTCCAGTTCATCGAGCGCGTCGAAGATCAGGTCGAGTTCGTCAGTGGATGCCTGCCCGGCCGCGGCACCTTCAAGGTAATCCGCCAAATCGACGAGCTTGCGCAATCCTTGGAATGCCTTGATAGGCAGTTCGATGCCAAATGCGTTGCGAATGCGCGACAGCAGCATGACTACCTGCAGCGAGTGCCCGCCAAGTTCGAAGAAGTCATCGTCCAGGCCCACTTCGGGCACACCGAGCACCTCGCACCATAGGCCGGCCAACTGGCGCTGGGTCTCATCAACAGGTGGCCGATGGGCGACCCGCCCCTGACCTGGAGCCACGCTCGGCAGCGCTTTGCGTTCGAGTTTGCCGTTAGGGCTCAGTGGCAGGCGGTCGAGCAACAACAGGTAGGTAGGTACCATGTATTCGGGCAGCAGCGCCTTCAGGCGGGCCCTGAGTACGTCGCGTAACAGGGCCTGTGCGGCCTCATCGGCGCTGTCCAGCGCAGCAGGCACCACATAGCCCGCCAGTTGCACGTCGGCACCACTGCCCACGGCCAGCACTGCGGCTTCACGCACTTCAGGCTGTTCCAGCAGGCGCGCCTCAATCTCGCCCAGTTCGATACGCAGGCCGCGGATCTTCACCTGATGGTCGATACGCCCCATGTACTCGAGCACCCCATCGGCGCGCTGGCGGGCCAGGTCGCCGGTGCGGTACAGCCGCTGGCCATTACCGAACGGGCTGGCGACGAAGCGCTCGGCGGTCAGCCCCGGACGACGGTGGTAACCCCGCGCCAGGCCTTCACCGCCCAGGTACAACTCGCCCACCAACCCCGCCGGTAACGGCGACAGGTCGTCAGCCAGCACATAGGTGCCCAGGTTGGCGATGGGCTGCCCGATCGGCACGCTGTCCAGGCCTTCGTCGCGGCAGGTCCAGTGGGTGACGTCGATGGCAGCCTCGGTAGGGCCATAGAGGTTGTAGAGCCCGGCGTTCGGCAACTTGGCAAACACCTGCTGCTGGGCATCCACCTGCAGCGCCTCACCGCTGCAGACGATGCGTATAAGGCTGGTGCAACGCGACACGCCTTCATCCTGCAGGAACACCTGCAACATCGACGGTACGAAGTGCAGGGTGGTGATGCCCTGCTGCTCGATCAACCGCACCAGCCGTGCCGGCTCGCGATGATCGCCCGGCGCCGCGACCACCAGGCGGGCACCGGCCATCAGCGGCCAGAAGAACTCCCACACCGAAACGTCGAAGCTGAATGGGGTTTTTTGCAACACCGCGTCCGTGGCATCCAGGCCGTAGGCCTGCTGCATCCAGCACAGCCGGTTGGTCAGCGCCTTGTGGCGGTTGCCTGCGCCCTTGGGGTTACCGGTGGAGCCGGAGGTGTAGATCACATAAGCCAGGCTTTCCGGCTCAAGCTGCACCTGGGGCGCAGTCAGCGGGTAGTTCAGGTGAGCCTGCCGGTCGAGACACAGTGCACGCAAACCCGCTGGCAGCGGCAATTGTGGCAGCACCTCGGTCTGTGTCAGCAGCAACGCCATACGGCTGTCATCGAACATGTAGGCCAGGCGTTCGCGGGGGTATTCGGGGTCCAGCGGCACGTAGGCAGCACCGGCCTTGAGCACCGCCAGCAGGCCAAGGACCATCTCCACGCTACGCTGGGCGGCGATGCCGACCAATACGTCCGGGCCCGCGCCCTGTTCAATCAGTTGATGGGCCAGCTGGTTGGCCTGCTGATCCAGCTCGCGATAGCTCAGCTGACGCTCGCCGAACACCAGAGCCACGGCATCTGGCGTCTTGCGCGCCTGGGCTTCGATCAACGTATGTACACAGGTGTCCAGCGGATAGTCGGCGACGGTGGCGTTCCACTGTTCGACCACCTGCGCCTGTTCGGGCGCAGTGAGCATGCCTAGCTCGCCAAGGGCGCGCTGTGGGTTTTGCGCCAGGGCGTCGAGCAGCTGTGCCATGTGGCCATTGATGCGGCGGATGCGCTCGGCGCTGAAGTATGCCAGGTCGAAGCTGTAGTGCAGCGCCAGGCGCTCACCCTGGGTCACGCCCAGGGTCAGTGGGTAGCTGGTCAGGTCACTGTGCCTGGCCGGACCGAACTGCAGGCCCTGCGGTGCTCCGCGCTCCAGCGCCTCGGAAACCGGGAAGTTTTCAAACACCAGGATGTTGTCGAACAGGGCCTCACCGCTATGGCCGACCCAGCCCTGCACTTCGAACAGGGCACTGTGTTCGTGCTCGCGCATGGCCAGGCTCAGGTCCTGCAGGGTATGCAGCCACTGCGCCACGGTTTGTTGCGGGTGCGGGCTGGCGGCCAGGGGCAGAGTATTGATGAACAACCCCAACTGGTTTTCCACCCCCGGCAGATCAGCCGGGCGACCGGCCACGGTGGTGCCAACGGTGACGCAATCCTGGCCGGTGTAACGCTGCAACAGCAACAGCCAGGCAGCTTGCACCAATGTGTTGAGGGTAACTTTCTGCTGCCGCGCGAAGGCGTTCAGGCGCTGGGTCGCGGCCGTGTCGAAATCATGGTGCAACAGCTCGTGGCCGCTGCTGCTGGCAGGCTCGGCGCCTGTCCGGGCCAGCAGCGTCGGCGCCTCGAACGCCGCCAGGCGCTCTTTCCAGAAGCGCTCGCTGCTCTGCGCATCGCGCTGCTGCAGCCACTGGATGTAGTCGCGATAACTCCCCAGCGGGCGCTCGGACGCCTTGCCGTGGTATCGCTGCATCACCTCACCCAGCAACTGCGAGCTGCTCCAGCCGTCCATGAGGATATGATGGTGGGTGAACATAAGGTGATGACGATGTACGCCGGTACGCACCAGCGTCAGGCGCAGCAAGCCGGGGCGCGACAACTCGAAGCCACGGGCGCGGTCCTGCTCGGCCAGTGCCTGCAGGGCGCCGTCCAGGTCACCGCTACCGCGCCAGTCAACGCAGGTGAAATCCAGCGGCAGGTGGCGATGGATGATCTGCAACTGCTGGCCGCCGCCTTGCCAGACGAAGGCGCTGCGCAAGATACCGTGGCTATCCATCGCCGCCTGCCATGCGCCGCGGAAACGTTCGACGTCAAGGCCATCCACATCTACGCACAACTGGTTGACGTACTCGCCGCTGCCCTGCTCCAGCAGGCTGTGGAACAACATGCCCTGCTGCATGGGCGACAGCGGATAGATATCCTCGACCTGGCTGGCCGGCACCTCAAGCGCATCCAGCTGGGCCTGGTCGATGCCCGCCAGCGGGAAGTCGGACGGCGTGATACCCATGGACCCGGGCTGGCAGCAATGCTCGACCAAGGCGCGTAGCTGCTCATCGAAGCTGGCGGCCAGGTGGTCGATGGTAGCGGTGTCGAACTGTGCACTGCTGAAGGTCCAGCGCATCTCCAATTCACCGTCGTAGACCTGGCCCTCCACCTCCAGCCAGTTACCCAGCGGTGCATCTTCGCTCAATTCGGCACCAGCGCCTTCGTGGGCGGGCACCAGCAGCGCACCTTCGTCGAAACTGGCGTCAAACTGCCCCAGATAGTTGAAGGTCACGCGTGGCTGCGGCAGTGCCGCGAGGGTATCGCGCACCGGCTGTGGGCCAAGGTAGCGCAGCACGCCGAAGCCCAGGCCTTTGGCCGGCACCGCGCGCAGTTGTTCCTTGATGGCCTTGAGGCTGGCCGCCACGTCGTCGTGGGCTGTGAGGCGTACCGGGAACAGGCTGGTGAACCAGCCCACGCTACGGCTCAGGTCGATTGCGGCGAACACGTCCTCACGGCCATGGCCTTCGAGCTGGATCAGGGCGTCGGCATGGCCGGTCCAGCCACACAGGGTTCGGGCCAGGGCGGTGAGCAGCAGGTCATTGACGTGGGTGCGGTAGGCGGCAGGCGCCTGCTGCAACAGTTGGCGGGTGGCCTGGCGATCAAGACGGCTGCGGACCACCTGGCGGTGACGGCTTCGCAGGCTGCCCTGCGGGCGATCGCACGGCAGGTCGAGGGGGGCATCGCGCAATACGCCGGCCCAATAGCCCAGCTCGTCCTGCATGGCCTGGGTTTGTGCCCATGCGCTCAGGCGCTCGGCCCAAGCCTGGACCGAGCTGGTCTTGGCTGGTAGTTGCACCGGCAGGCCTTGCAGCAACTGGCTGTACGCCTGTTGCAGGTCCTCCAGCAGGATGCGCCAGGACACACCATCCACGACCAGATGGTGAATAGCCAGTAGCAGGCGCTGGCTACCATCGTCCAGCGTCGTCAGTACCGCACGCAACAGTGGACCCTGGGCAAGGTTCAAGCTGGCCTGCGCCTGGGCGTTCACTTCGACAAGCTGCCCAAGGGGCACACCCTCGTGCACCCATAACAGGTCTTCATCGCCCGAGATCGGCGCGGCGATCCGTGCTTGCCAGCACCCCGCCTGTTCCAGGAAGCGCGAGCGCAACACGTCGTGATGGGTAACGATCGATCCCAGTGCCTGGCGCAGGGCATCAGCCTGCAAGGCTTGCTTCGGTTGCAACAGCAATGCCTGGTTCCAGTGGTGGCGCGCCACAATGGGCTGGGCAAAGAAATCGCACTGAATCGGCAACAACTCCAGCGGCCCGTGCACCGGGCCCTGGGCGATCACTACACCCTCCTCGCCCTGGCGAGCGACACTGGCCAGGCCCTGTACGGTCTGATGCTGGAACAGGTCCTTGGGGCTGAACAGCAAACCGGCCTGACGGGCACGGCTGACCACCTGGATCGACATGATCGAGTCGCCGCCCAGCTCGAAGAAGTTGTCGGTGACACCGACCTGCTCGCGCTTGAGCACATCTTGCCAAATGGCCGCGATTCGCTGTTCCAGCGCAGTGCGTGGCGCCACGTGGCTGCGCTGCATCTCGTTGGCATCGGGGCGTGGCAGGGCCTTGCGGTCGAGCTTGCCGTTGGGGCTAAGGGGGAACTGGGCCAGCAGCAGCAACTGCGCCGGCACCATGTAGTCGGGCAGATGCGCTTGCAAGCCGCTGCGAATGGTTTCGCGCAGGGCAACCTGGGTGGCCGGATCGGCGTCGACCAGGTCGCGCTCGGCCGGCACCACATAGCCCACCAGTTGCAGGCCATGGGCACCCGGTACCGCCAGTACCAAGGCATCGGCTACTTCATCGCGCTCCAGCAGACGCGCTTCGATCTCACCCAGCTCGATACGGAAACCTCGGATCTTCACCTGGTGGTCGATTCGACCGGCGTACTCGATCACCCCTTCGGCATTGAAACGGGCCAGGTCGCCCGTGCGGTACAGGCGTGCGCCAGCACCGCTGTACGGGTCAGGGATGAAACGCTCGGCGCTCAACCCTGGACGCTGGAAGTACCCACGCGCCAGCAACTCACCCCCGATCACCAGTTCGCCGACCACCCCTACCGGCGCCGGCAAGCCATTGTCGTCCAGCACCAGGATATTGCGCCCTGGTAGAACGGAGCCGATCGGCAGGGTCAGCGGGATCAGGCGCTTGCCTTGCACATAGTCGTCGCAATCGAGGGTAGTGGCGGTGACCGTCGCCTCGGTCGGGCCGTAGGTGTTGAGCAAGCGCACATGGCCCAGCCCGGCCTGACGCCAGGCCAGCAGGCCTTCCGGCGGCATCGCTTCGCCACCCCCGTGCACCTGGCGCAGTACGCCATAGTCACGCGGGCCGACGGTGGCGAATTCCTTGGCCAGCATGTGCCAGTAGGCGGTGGTCAGGTCCATCACGCTGATGCGTTGCTCGACCAGTTGGCGATAGAGGGTTTCGGCGTCCCAGATCTCACTACCGCGGATCACCACCGAGGCACCGCAGATCAATGCCGGGTAGAGCTGTTCGACGAAGCCGTCGAAGTTGAAGGTGGCGAACTGTAGCACCCGGTCGGCAGCGCTCAGCTCGAAGAAGCCCAGCGACACGTGGGCGTGGCGCACCAGCGCACGGTGGCTGATACCGACGCCTTTGGGCCGGCCGGTGGAGCCGGAGGTGAACATGACGTAGGCCAGGTTACCGGGCAAGGCGCGGTTGGCCAGGTCGCTGTCGTCGCTCTGTGCCCAGGCTTCCTGATGGTCCAGGCAGAGGGTTTGCACACCCTGGGGCAGCGGCAACCGCTGCAGCAGGCTGTCCTGGGTCAGGACCAGGCGGCTGCCGCTGTCTTCGATCATGCACTGCAGGCGGTCGGCCGGGTATTGAGGGTCGAGTGGCACGTAACCGCCACCGGCCTTGAGCACCGCCAGCAGGCCGATAACCATGTCCAGGCCTCGCTCCAGGGCGATGCCGACCAACACCTCACGGCCCACGCCACGGTCGACCAGGGTGCGGGCCAGGCGATTGACCCTGGCATTGAGTTCCCCGTAAGACAACTGCCGGCCCTCGAAAACCAGCGCGACTGCCTCAGGCGCACGGGCGGCCTGGATCTCGAACAACTCATGCACCGTCAGCTCGTTGGGGTATCGAGCCTCGTTGCGGCCCCAGCCCTCCACCACCTGCTGGTATTCCTGCGGGTCCAGCAGTGCAATGTCGCCGATGCGCTGGGCCGGGTTGGCGACCATCGCCCGCAACACGCTTTGCCAGTGCCGGGCCAGGCGCTCGATGGTCGGCGCTTCGAACAGGTCACAGGCGTAGGTGAAGGCGGCATTCAAGCGGCCACCCTGCTCAAAGGTGTCCAGGCTCAGATCGAATTGGGTGGTGCGACTTTCCCACTCGATGACGCTCAGTTCCAGGTCCTTGCCCACCGTCAGGCGGGTGACGTCAGCCACTTCCGGCTGGTGGTTGTACATCACCTGGAACAACGGGTTGTAACTCAGGCTGCGTTCAAGCTTGAGGGCGTCCACCAGGCATTCGAACGGTAGGTCCTGATGATCCTGGGCGCCCATGCAGGTGTCTTTGATATCAGCCAGCATCTCGGCCACCGAGGTCATGCCGTCAAGCTGGCTACGTAATACCTGGGTGTTGACGAAAAAGCCGATCAGGCCCTCTGTCTCGTTGCGGTTGCGGTTGGCGACGGGTACGCCGATGCGCAGGTCGCCCTGGCCGCTGTAGCGGTGCAGGACAATGTTGAATGCCCCCAGCAGCAGCATGAACAGGGTCACCCCCTGCTGGCGGGACAATACGCGCACCTGCTCGACCAGTTGCTCATCCAGGGCCAACTGGTGGCGGCGCCCCGCGTAAGTCGGCTGCACCGGGCGCGGATGGTCACTGGGCAGTTCCAGCACGGGGTGTTCATCACCCAGCTGCGCCCTCCAGTAATCCAGCTGGCGCTGCTGCTCGCCCGCCTCCAGCCAACGGCGCTGCCACAAGGCATAGTCGCTGTACTGCACCGGCAGTGCCGCCAGTCGCGGCTGGTCACCTTGATCATGGGCGTCGTAGAAACGGCAGAACTCATCGATCAGCACAGTCATCGACCAGCCGTCAGACACAATGTGATGCAGGGTCAACAGCAGCACGTGCTCCTGTTCGGCCAAACGTAGCAGGCGTACCCGCAGCAGTGGGCCGTTAGCCAGGTCGAATGGCTGTTGCGCCTGGGCCTCGGCCTCGGCGGCCACTTCGGCTTCGCGCTGCTCGGGCGACAGCGCGCCGAGGTCGCGCCAGGCTATGGTCAGCGCCTGCTCGCAGGGCACCTGGCACAGGCTGTCGTCTGGCAATTGGCGAAATACCGTACGCAGGGTTTCGTGACGTTCGACCAGACTGGCAAACGCCTGCTCCAGCGCCTGGGGGTTGAGCGCCCCTTTCAAGCGCACCGCGGCGGGTAGGTTGTAGGCGCCGCTGTGCGGGTCCAGGTGCCAGAGAAACCACATCCGCTGCTGAGCATAGGACAGGGCCTGACGGTCCTGGGCCTCTATATCCCTAGGGATGGGGAACTGGGAGAAATCCACCCCTTCCTTGCGTAGCGCCGCCAGGAACACCTGGCGTTTTTCCGCGGGCAGGCCGATGAACCGGCGAGCGAGTTTCAGGGCGTCTTCAGCATTCATTTCTTGGCATCCGGAGCGTGGGTCGAATAACCCGATGACAGGTCGTCCCTATAGAACGAACCCAAGCCGGAAAAATTAGCGTTGGCCGGCCAGAGCCGGTCAACCGGGCCGGCGTGACGCTAAATTGTCCGGCGCAGGCTTCGTCCAATCGGTGAACCCGATCCCAAAGGACTTGCCATGTCCACCACTTCCACTCTCGCCACTGCCATGCAGCGCGGCCTGCGCAGGCTGGCCACCGGCCTGGTGCAAAAGCCCAGCGCTTACCGGATGTTCGACCTGCAACTGGTCGACAAGGTCACGCTCAGCCCCTCGCTCTGCCGCTTGGTATTTACCGGGCCCGATGTCGGCAGCATGCAACGTACCGGGCCCGACCAGCGGGTCAAGTTGTTCTTCCCGGCTGCCGACGGCAGCCTGCCCACCCTGCCGCACGGCAGCCACTGGAACGAGGCGCGCAAAAAACTGCCGGAAGCCGCCCGCCCGCCCATGCGCACCTACACCATCCGCGCCCTGCGCCGGGAGGCGCTGGAGGTGGACGTGGACTTCGTCCTGCACGGCGTCAACGGCCCGGCCTCGGCCTGGGCCACCCAGGCGCAGGTGGGCGATTGCCTGCAGATGCTGGCGCCCAACCTGGCCTACGAAGGCGACCCTGGGGGTTACGAATGGAAGCCACCCCAGGGTGTACGCACTGTTTTGCTGATAGGCGATGAAACCGCGCTGCCGGCGATTGCCGGCGTGCTCGAAGCGCTGGCCCTGACGCAACCCGACCTGGCGGTACAGGCGTTCATCGAGGTGCCGCTGGAGGCCGATTGCCTGGCGCTTGTGCATGGCAGTGCCGTTCAGTTGCACTGGCTGCCGCGCGACCTGCTGGGCTGTGCACAAGGGCAGGCCATGCTGCATGCCGTGCGCGAACTGGCAAGCCTGCCGCACGGGCTGACGGCATCACCGGCAACGCTTGAAGACGTGGACATCGACACCCGCATCCTGTGGGAGCAGGCCAGCGGCAACCGCAGCGCGTTCCACGCCTGGGTGGCAGGGGAGTCAGGCACGGTGATGGACATACGCCGCTACCTGATCACGGAGCGCGGCCTGCCACGCGATTGCCTGACCTTGATGGGTTACTGGCGCGCCGGGCGAACCTTCGACTGACGCGCCACAACCGGGGGCGCATGGCCCCCGGTACGGGCTCAGACAGCCGCGACCAGGGCATCGGCAAAGCGCCGTGCCACTTCATCAATCTGCTCGCCACTGATGATCAGCGGCGGCAAGAAGCGCACCACCGCCCCATGGCGCCCGCCCAGCTCCAGAATCAGGCCACGCTTGAGGCACTCGCGCTGCACGCGGGGTGCCAGCGCCCGGTGGGCGGGCGGGTGCCCTTGGGCATCCCTTGCACCGTCAGGGTCGACCAACTCCACCCCCAGCATCAACCCGCGACCACGGATATCGCCCAGTTGCGGGTAATCCTTCTGCAAGGTGGTGAGGTGCCCGCGCAACCGCTGGCCCATGGCCTCGGCGTGGTCGGCCAGGCGATGCTCCACCAGGTAGTCGAGCACGGCCGAGCCGGCCGCCATGGCCATCTGGTTACCGCGGAAGGTGCCGGCATGGGCGCCTGGCTTCCAGGTGTCCAGCCAGTCGCGGTACACCACCACGGCCAGCGGCAAACTACCACCGATGGCCTTGGACAAGGTGACCACGTCCGGGACGATGCCGGCGTGTTCGAACGCGAACATGCGCCCGGTGCGGGCAAAGCCGCTCTGGATTTCGTCGACGATCAGCGCCACCCCGGCCTGCTCGGTGATGCGGCGTACGCCCTTGAGCCATTCGATGTCCGCCGGTATCACCCCGCCTTCGCCCTGCACCACTTCAAGGATCACCGCTGCCGGCAGCGGCACACCGCTTTCAGGGTCGAGCAGCAGGTTTTCCAGGTAATGCAGGTTGGCCTTCACCCCCGCCTCGCCGCCCAGCCCGAACGGGCAGCGGTAATCGTAGGGGTACGGCATGAACTGCACGCCGCTGCCCAGTAGCGCACCCAGTGGCTGCTTGGGCCCCAGGCTGCCCATCAGGCTCAGCGCGCCCTGGCTCATGCCATGGTAAGCGCCCTGGAACGTGATGATGGTGCTGCGGCCGGTGGCGCTGCGCACCAGCTTGAGGGCGGCCTCCACTGCATCTGTGCCGGTGGGCCCGCAGAACTGCACCTTGGCCTCGCGTCGCAAGGCTTCGGGCAGTACGCCGAACAGGTCCTGGACGAAGCGGTCCTTGACCGGTGTGGTCAAGTCCAGGGTGTGCAGGGGCAGTTCGTCGGCCAGCACGCGCTGGATCGCTTCGACCACCACCGGGTGGTTGTGCCCCAGCGCCAGGGTACCGGCCCCGGCCAGGCAGTCGATGAACTGGCGGCCTTCGACGTCTTCGACATAGATACCCCGCGCCCGCTTGAGCGCCAGCGGGATGCGCCGGGGGTAGCTGCGGGCGTTGGATTCCTGCTGCTGCTGGCGGTGCAGCAGCGGCGAGTCGGTGAATTCGTACAGGGGCTGCGGCGCATTGGCCGGGGCGACCTGAGCAAGGCTGGTAGCGGTGGACATGGTGAATCCTCGCAAGCAAGCGAATGGGCAGTTGTCGCTTTGGAAACGCTTGGGTGCGAGGAGGATTTAGCGGTTGTTGCTGGATTTCTTGTCAGTGCCCGGCGCGCGCCGGTACCTGCAACAGCACCCGCAACCCATCGGCATGGCTGTCAAAGCGCAGGCTACCGGCGCAGCGTTGCACGATGGCCTGGACAATCGCCAGGCCCAGCCCGCAGCCCCCACTCTGCCCATTGCGCCAGAAGCGCTCAGTGAGGTGCTCAAGGTCGGCTTCGGCAATGCCTGGGCCATGGTCGCGCACCATGAAGCCCACCTGCCCATCGGCCATCTGCACCTCCAGCTCTACGGCCTGATCGCCGCCATGGCGCAGGGCGTTGTCCAGCAGGTTGCGCAGCGCCGCCACGGCCAATGGCGCCGGCATGCCCAGGTAGACCTGTGTGGCTTCTTCGGGCAAACGCAGCACGATCCGCCGGTTGTCGCCGCCACCTGCATCCTGCACCGCCTGGCGGGCCACCTGCTCGGCGCTGCACTGGATGCCGTCGTCAAACGACAGGCTGCCCTCCACCCGTGCCAGCATCAGCAGCTGCTCCAGGGTGCGGTGCATGCGGTCGGTGCCCTGCTCGGCATGCTCCAGCGCCTGCTCGCGCACGGCACCATCGGTCATGCGCGCCACCTGCAGGTGGGTCTTGATGGCCGTGAGCGGGCTGCGCAGCTCATGGGCGGCATCATCGGTGAGGCGCCGCTCGCGTTCGATGGTTTGGCCAATGCGCGCAAACAGCTGGTTCTGGGTTTCCAGCAGCGGCTGCAGCTCGCTGGGCATACCGGCTACCTGCAGCGGCTCGACGCTGTCGGGGCGCCGCCGCCGCAGGGCATCGCGCATGCGGTTCAGCGGCTCCAGCCCCTTGCCCAGGCCGATCCACAGCAGCCCCAGGCTACCGAGCAGGGCCATGAGCACCGGCGCCGAAGCGGCCAGCAGAATCGACTGGTTCAGGGCCTCGCGCTCCAGGTGCCGGTCGGCGGTGGTAATGCGCACATCGCCATGGTTGTAGGTAAAGGTGCGCCACGATGCGCCGTCGATGGTCTGGTCACGGAAGCCGCTGCGCTGGTCATCCATGGTGCCGTCGTGCTTGTGGTTGGTCGCCAGGATTTCGCCGCGCAACGAGCTGACCTGGCAGGCCATGCCGTCCGGCACGCTGAGTTGGTCGGCCGCATAGTGGGTGCCTTCGCCCTTGACGCTGAGCGGTTGCGGCAACTGGTCGATGAGCCCGGCCACCATGCGCGCCGATGCCACCAGGCGCTGGTCGAGGGAAAACATCATCTGCTGGCGCAAATCACGCAGCATCCAGGCGGCCGCCAGCACCCAGATGACCACGAAGGCGCTGCCCAGAATGAGGCTGAGGCGTACCCGCAGGCTCATGATGCTACCCCTTCCGGCGCCTGCGCCGGGCCCAGCCGGTAACCCAGGCCGCGCACCGTCTCGACAATACCGTTGCCAAGCTTGCGCCGCAGGTGATGGATGTGCACGTTGAGGGCGTTGCTCTCGACCTCATCATTGAAACCGTACACGCAGTCCTTGAGCTGGTCGCTGGACAGCACGCGCCCGGGGTTCTGCAGCAATGCCTGCAGCAGTGCCTGCTCACGGCGCGACAGGTCCACCGCCTGGCCCGCCAGGGTGGCCTCGCAGCTGCTGGGGTCGTAGCGCAACGGGCCGTGCTCGATCACGTTTACCGCGCGGCCGGCCACCCGCCGCAGCAGGGTGTGCAGGCGCGCCGCCAGCTCGCGCAGGTCGAAGGGCTTGAGCAGGTAGTCATCGGCACCGGCCTGCAGGCCATCGACACGGTCGGTGACCGCATCGCGGGCGGTGAGCACCAGCACGGGCAGCGTCTCGCCCTGCTGACGCAGGCGGCGCAGCAGCTTCAGGCCGTCTTCGTCGGGCAGGCCAAGGTCCAGGATCATCACGTCGAACTGCGCAGCCTGCAGCATGGCCCGCGCCGCGCCGGCGTTGCCCACACGGTCCACGGTCAGGCCCTGGGCAGTAAGGCCGGCGCAGATGCCAGCGGCGATCAGGTCATCGTCCTCGCAGAGCAGAACGTGCATGGTGGGGCTCCCGGATGGTGTGGCAGGCATTGCACCTTGGGCGGATTAAGGGGGGATTATGAACCCTTTGCGGCCCACTGAGGTGCTTTGCCGGCTACTGCAGGGCGCCGGGTGTGTCGACATCGCGCAGCACACCTGCATCATCCAGGTGCACCCGCACCTGGCGTGCGCCGTGGGCCTGCACGATCACCCGTGCGCCCTGGTCGCCGGCCAGTTGCTGCAGCGCGGGCCACAGGTCGCGGCCAAAGATCACCGGGTGGCCGCTGTGCCCGTCATGGCAGGGCACAACGATGGTGCTGGGGCTGGCGGCCTGGGCAAGGCGACGCAAACTGGCTGTTGCAATCCATGGCATGTCGCCCAGCAAAATCGCTACGGCCTGTGCCGGGCTGTCTGCCAGCGAAGCCACACCGGCGGCGAGGCTGTGCCCCATGCCACAGGCCGCTTCGGGGCTGATGACGACCCTGCAATCGGCCGGGAGGCCAAACGCTTCGGCCCGTTCACCCTCGCGCAGCACGACCCGCACGTCCTCGAACACTGCCCGGGCGTTATCCACACTGTGCGCCAGCAGGCTCCGGCCGTCGGCCATGACGGCCAGCCGCTTGTCGCCGCCAAAGCGCACGCCACGCCCGGCCGCCAGTACCAGGGCGACCACCGTCACAGGGCAGCCCGCTGGATGCCGTTGCGCACGCGCAGCACGTCGGCGAGCACCGCCAGGGCGATTTCCGCCGGGGTCTTGCTGCCCAGGTTCAGGCCAATGGGCGCATGAATACGGCCCAGCTCCGGTGCACCAAGGCCACCAATGCGCTGCAGGCGTTCCCGACGCTTGTCGGAGGTTGCCCGCGAGCCCATCACGCCGATGTAGAACGCGTCGGTGCGCACGGCCTCGAGCATGGCGAGGTCATCGATCTTGGGGTCGTGGGTGAGCGCCACCACCGCCGTGTCGGCATGGCAGCCACCATTGATGATGAATTCGGACGGTAGCTCGCGGCGCAGCTCGATGCCGTCGATGTGCACGCCAGCAAGCACCTCTTCGCGGGGTTCGCACAGCACCACCTCGAACCCCATGCCCCTGGCGAACTCGGCGCAGTACTGGGCGACGCTGGAGTAACCCGCCAGCAGCAAGCGCTGGGCCGCGCCAACACGCAGTTGCACGCTGTTGCCTTCCCGCTGTACCCGCGGACCCTGGCTGAGATCGTCGGCCAAGCCTTGCAGGCCTTCGGGCACCCTCACCTGTCGCAGCACCCGGCGCTGGCCCAGCAGCGCGCTTTCCAGTTGCCGCAGGTGGCCCTGCACCTCGCAGCTGGGGGCAAGGTTTTCGACCAGCACGTCCAGCACCCCGCCGCACGGCAGGCTCACCTGCGAGCGTGCATCACTGCCATCGCCATAACGCACGATGGCGGCCGGCTCAGGGAATTCACCCAAGGCCACCCGTTCCAGAAAATCGTCTTCCACGCAGCCGCCGGACAACGAGCCCAGCCACTGGCCAGCGGCATTCACCGCCAGCAGCGAACCCGGCGCACGAGGCGCCGAACCGTAGGTGGCCAGCACCGTGCACAACCAGACACGCTGGCCGGCACCCGACCACTGCAACGCCTGGCGAACCACCTGTAGATCGAGATGCTGCACGCTTCACTCCGCCTTCAGCTCGGCCAGCTGTTGTTCACTAAAGTCACCGGGCAAGCCACCCCATGCCTGACGCAGATAGTTGACCATGTCGGTCACCTGGCGTTCATCGAGTTTGTCAGCGAACCCCGGCATGGGCTGCATGCGCTCGAAGCCGGTGAATTGCTGCTCGCCAATGCCGTCCAGGATCACCTTCACCAGGTTACGCGAGTCGCCCTGGCGCAGCACGGTGTTGCCTTGCATGGCCACGGCAATGTGCGGCTTGCCCTCGCCTTCCACACCGTGGCAGCCGGCACACACGTTCAGGTACTGCTGGCGGCCACGCTGGGCACTGGCGGCCATCTGCGCCGCCGGTACAGGCTCGATCACCCTGGCCTTCGGTGGTGGGTCACCCAGCAGGAAGCTGGCCATGGCTGCGAGGTCGGCGTGCTCCAGGTGCTGGGTACTGTGGTGCACCACCGGGAACATCTCGTTGAACATGCTGCCCTGGGCACTGATGCCCTGCTTGAGAAACGTGGTCAGGTCCGGCTGCGTCCAGCCCCGCTTGGCCAGGTCCTGGGCCAGCAGGCTCGGGGCCAGGTAGCCGTTGAGCAGGCCGCCCTGCAGGCGTTGGCCCTGCTGCAGGGCACCCACGGCATTGCGCGGGGTATGGCATTCGCCACAGTGACCCATGACCTCGACCAGGTACTGCCCGCGCTGCCATTCGGGGCTTTTGCCCACCGCTGGCTGCAACTGCACGCTTTTGCCATACAGCAAATTCCAGCCGCTGAGCCCCAGCCGCACATTGAACGGAAAGCGCAGCGCCGTCTGTGGGGCCGGGCGGTGGATGGGCGGCACCGTCATCAGGTAGGCAAGAATGGCGTCGGCGTCCTCGCGCCGCATCAGGTGGTACGAGGTGTAGGGCATCGCCGGGTAAAGGTTGGCGCCGTCCTTGCGCTTGCCTTCAGTGAGGGCGGCGAAGAACTCGTCAGCGCTGTAGTTGCCGATGCCGTACTGCTTGTCAGGGGTGATATTGCTGCCGTAAATGGTGCCAAACGGCGAGTCGATCGGCAGGCCACCGGCAAACGGCGCCCCACCTTTGGCGGTGTGGCAGGCCATGCAGTCGGCAGCACGTGCCAGGTACTGGCCGCGCTTGACCTGGGCCGGGTCGGCGGCCAGCACCGGGGCTGCCAGTGCGAGCCCCAGGGCGAATGCCAGGGTGTTCCGTAGCCAACCCATGTTCAACCCTCCTTCACCAAACCGAGGTCGTCGAGCACCGCACGGGTGGCCTGGTAATAGCGCACATAGCCGGTGCAACGGCAAATGTGGTGGCCCAGGCTGGCCTCGATACGGTCCTGCACTTCGCTCTGTTTCAGCGGCTGGCGCTGGGCGGTTTCCACCAGCACCGTAGCGGCGTTGACGAACCCCGGCGCGCAATAGCTGCACTGGAATGCAAACAGGTCGACGAACCTCTGCTGGATCGGGTTCAGCGTCAGGTTGCCGGCCGGGTCCTGGCTGGCATGGCCTTCGATGGTGCGCACCCGCTTGCCCTCGAAATAGTGCGCACCGGTGATGCAGGTGCGCACTTCCTCGCAGGTGCCGTCGGGGTTGTCGACAATGACCACGCAGGCATGGCAGATACCCTGGCCGCAGCCCAGGCGTGACCCGGTGAGGTTCTGGTGTTCGTGCAGGTAGTCGATCATCGCCAGGTCATCCGGGACTTCGACGGGGCCGACCGGTTGACCGTTGAGGGTCAGTTGCAGGGGACGGTTAGCCATTGAGGGCCTCCTGGATACGGGCTGGGGTGATGGGCAGGTCGCGCACGCGCTTGCCGATGGCATGGGCCACGGCATTGCCGAGGGCGCCGACCACCGGGATCATCACCACTTCGGCAATGCCCTTGGACGGGTCGGTGGGTGACAGCGGCGGCAGTATCTCGCTGGTTTGCGCCCACACCGCCACGTCGCGGGCGTGCGGGAGGCGGTAGCGGTTGAAGTTCCAGTCGCCCTCCCCCGGCCCGCCTTCGTACAGGGGCATTTCCTCGGTCAGGGCGTGGCCGATGCCCATGGCGATGCCGCCTTCGAGCTGGCCCTTGACCAGCTCGGGCACCAGCACCCGGCCGCACTCCACCCAGCTGTGGTGGTCGAGCACCTGCACCTGGTGCGTGCCTTTGTTCACTTTTACCTCCACCAGGGTTGCCACCGGGCTGTAGTAGGTGACCATGGCGTTGTTCAGTTGGGTAACCGGGTACGCAGGGTTCTGCCGGTCGAGCAGGTGGTAGCCATGGCTGGTCATCTGCGCCTTCTTGGCGTTTACCGCCCCCTCGCCGTACTTCACAGCCAGCGCGTCCAGCGGGAAGCGCTCACGCACACCGTCGATGACGAAGTCGGCCTCGGCCCAGCTCCAGCGGTTGAAACCGTGCACGCTGACGCCGGTCACCAGGCCCATGGCGTGGGCCTTTTCGGCCAGCTGGGCAAAGGGGATGGGCGCCAGGCCATTGCCGGTGAGTTCGCCATTGACCCATACCGCGTTTTCCCGGCGCACCACCAGCGGGTTGGCCTGGCCGCCATACGGGCCCTGGCGCCAGATGGCCAGGGCCGCCGGCCACAGGCCGTGGTTGAACAGGGCCCGTGCCGCTTCGCGGGTGGCATGGCTGAAGTAGAACGCCGAGTTGGTCGCGGACGACGGCGAAGCCAGCTTGCCGACCCAGCGCGGGTCGCGCAGGGCAGCGTCCTGCTCGGCCTGGGTGATCAGGTACGGGTTGCCGCTGGTACTGAGCTGCAACTCCGGCCATTCGGTCACTGCCGTCTGCACCTCGTCCGCCGAGTGGCCCAGAAAATCGCTGACGACCAGCGCCTGGGAGGTCGACATGCCGGTACCCAGCTCGGTGCCGATATGGCGCAGGCTGATGCGGCCCTCGCGGCTGAATTCAATACTGGCCATCGGCGCCTCGGCGCCGGTGCCGAAGTCTTTCTGGCAGATGGCAAACCCTGTGCCGTACCAGTGGTCCGGGTCGCTGGCCTCGCGCTGTTGCTTGCGCGCAGCCCGCTCGCGCCAGGCCGGGTGCAGCGCTGCCTTGTCGAGAATCTCGTACAGGCGCAAGGCACCTGCAGGTACCGCGCCCTGGGTATTCTTCATGCCCGACTTCAACGCGTTGGCCCGGCGCAGGTCGATGGCATCCACGCCCAGCCGGCCGGCCACTTCGTCCACCATCATCTCGGTAGCAGCCATGGTCTGCAGGGTGCCGTAGCCGCGCATGGAGCCGGCCTCCACAGCGCGGGAGTGATAGGCGGTCACCGACAGGTCGTTCTGCGGCATGTAGTAGATCGACTGCGCGGCGGTGGCACCCACCGCCGCGACCGACGGGCTGTAGTTGATGCGCCCGCCACCGTCGCAGGTCATGTCGGCGCGGAAGATCTTGAAGCTGTTGTCTTGCTTGTCCACCGCCAGCTGGTAGCGGATGTCGAAGGCGTGGCGCTTGATACCGCTCTGGAACTGCTCGTAGCGGTCGTTGGCCAGGCGTATTGGCACCCCGCCGCCGTACAGCGCGGCAACGGCGGCGTAGAAGACGAAGATGTTGTTGTCCTTTGAGCCATAACCCACGGTATAGCCGGGGTGCATGTTCAGCCGGTTCAGGGCGAAGCGTGACGGCTTGATCATGTGCACGCATTCCTGGGCGGCCTCGAACGGGCACTGGGTGGCCACCACGAAATGCAGCGTGGCGCTGGCCGCGTCGTACCAGCCATTGCCATTATCCGGCTCCAGCGCGGCCGGCTCGATGGACGGCGTTTTGAAGCGCTCGTCGAACACCAGCCAGCCCTGCGGCGGGTTGGCCAACTGGTCTGCCATGCGGTTGGCGTAGAACAAACCTTGTTCGGTCAGGTCGCCGTGCTGGTTGGGCGCTTTGTTCCACACCGGCTTGCGGTTGAGGATGGTGGGGAACAGCGGCGAATTCTTCAGGCTTGAGAATTCATCCTCATCGAACGGCGTGGCGCCGGCCACCCGTACAAAGCGGAAACTGCCATAAGGGTCGCGCTGGTACAGCGGTGCCGAGGCGCCATAGCGGATCACCTGGTCGTTGAACTGCAGGGTGCGCTTGGCCTGGCGAAAACGCTCGAAATCGTGCCAGATCAGGATCGCCACCGGGTGCCCGATGAACATCGGGACCTTGCCCGGTGGCAGTAAAGGGTCTGGGGAGTGAGCCTCGGGCCAGGCAATGCCGTCACGTTCGAGGTCGGCAGCCACCACGATGCGGTCGGGCTGCAGGTCGGCGCCCAGCAGGCTCAGGTCAAAGCCTTCGTAAATGCGCTCGGCACGGGTAGCTTTCAACATCAGTGCGTGGCCCTGCTGGGCGGGCCAGCCGGGCATGTCCTTGGCACGGATATCGCGGGCGAACACCTTGTTGCCGCAGACCTTGGACAAGGCGTCGTTACGAAAACGTGCCTTGCCGTCATGGTTCATCCATTTCTGTGGGGAGGCGGTAACACGCTCCTCCATCAGTGCTGCGAATGCCTGGCTGCCAAGGGGTGCCATGGTCACGCCGACACCAGCAACCAGCCCGCCTTGCAGGAAGGCGCGCCGGGATATATCACGGTTGGACATGCTTGATCCTCTGGGCTACGCCGTGCAGCCCATGCTTTTTTTGATTCTTGTGCTGGGCTCTGTGGGGGGGCAGTGAGCCGAGTCATGCAGGTCAAAAAATTTGACCCAAGCGTCAACTTTACACCAATTTTGTGCTCGCAATCAAAGTCAAGCTGACATTGTGTCGCGGTGTTTCACGTTGGCAGACCCTCCCACGGCTGCCGTTCCAGCCGGCAAGGGTTAACCTTGGGTTAATAAACCCGGGCCAGCATGGCCGCATTCGAAATTCTGCCAAGGCAAACACATGCGCGTTCTTCTGCTGTTTCTGACAGTCCTGCTGGCCGGGCCCCTGCAGGCCAACCCCTTCGCCGTCAAACCTGATTTCCTGCCCGTCGAGCAGGCGTTCGTACTCACCCAGGACCGCCAGGCCAACGGCCAGATGCACCTGTATTTTCAAATCAAGCCCGGCTATTACCTGTACCAGAAACGCCTGAAGTTCGACGGCCTGCCGGCTGAGCAGCACCCGCAGTTGCCGCCCGGGCTCAACCACAATGACGAGTTCTTTGGTGACAGCACGGTGTACCGTGAACAGCTTGAGCTGGTGCTCCCGGCCAACGCCCAAGGCCAGTTGCGCCTGGGCTGGCAGGGCTGCGCGGACGCCGGCCTTTGCTACCCGCCGCAGACCACGTTGATCGACTTGGGTGGCAGCGCCGCAACGCCGGCAGGCGAACAGGCCAGCGACCAAGCGCTGGCCAGCAACCTGCAGGACGGCAACCTGGCCTGGGGCTTGCTGGCGTTCTTCGGCCTTGGCCTGCTGCTGGCGTTCACGCCCTGCTCGTTGCCGATGCTGCCGATACTGGCCGGGCTGGTGTTGGGCAATGGCGCCAGCGCGCGCCGGGGCTGGCTGCTGGCCGGGGCCTATGTGGTGAGCATGGCCCTGGTCTATGCCGCCTTGGGCGTGGTGGCCGCCCTGCTGGGCGCCAGCCTTCAGGCCTGGCTGCAACAGCCCTGGCTGCTGGGTAGCCTGGCCGCCTTGTTCGTGCTGCTGGCCCTGCCGATGTTCGGTGCGTTCGAGCTGCAACTGCCCGCTGCCCTGCGCGACCGCCTGGACCGTGCTGGCCAGGGCACCCGCGGTGGCAACCTGTACGGTGCGGCCCTGCTGGGTGCGTTGTCCGGCCTGCTACTGGGCCCCTGCATGACGGCGCCCCTGGCCGGCGCGCTGCTGTACATCGCCCAGAGTGGCGACGTGGTGCAAGGCGGCCTGGTGCTGTTCAGCCTGGGGCTGGGCATGGGCCTGCCCCTGTTGCTGCTGGTGACCCTGGGCAACCGCTTCCTGCCGCGCCCAGGCGCCTGGATGAACCTGGTCAAGGGCGTGTTCGGTTTCGTGTTCCTGGCCATGGCCTTGTACATCCTGCGTACCCTGCTGCCGGCCAGCCTGCTGCTGGCGTTGAGCGGCGCCTGGCTGATCGCCCTGGCCTGGGCGGCGTGGCCGGCGCTGCAACGCCTGCCGGCCTTGCGCGCCGTGCCGCTGCTGGGCGCGCTGTGGGGTGGGCTGCTGCTGGTAGGCGCGGCTGCCGGCGGCGATGACCTCTGGCAACCCTTGCGGCCCTTCACGGGTGGCGGAGGCGCGCCAGCGGCCAGCCAGGTTGGCGAAGACCACTTCGTCACAGTCAACACCCCAGAAGCCCTGCAACGCGAACTGGACGCTGCCAAGGGCCGTGGCCAGTGGGTGCTGGTGGACTACTATGCCGACTGGTGCGTGTCGTGCAAGGTCATGGAAAAACAGGTGTTCAATCGCCCTGACGTACAGGCCGAGCTGGCAGGTGTGCACCTGCTGCGCCTTGACGTAACCGCAGACACCCCCGCCAGCAAGGCCCTGCTGCAGCGCTACCAGGTGCCGGGGCCGCCGACGCTGATCTGGGTTGGCCCTGAAGGCGACGAGCGCCGCGCCAGGCGCATCACCGGCGAAGTGGATGCAGCGGCGTTCGTGCAACACTGGGCACACACCAGGAGCCAAGGCTGATGCTCACCGTCACCCTGGGGCCGCTCACCATGGCCCTCAACCACCTGCTGCTGCTGGCGGCGCTGGGCATCGCCAGCGTGGTCGGCTTGTGGGTGGCCCGCCGGGGTGGCGAAAGCCCCGAATCAGCATTGTTCAACCTGTTCCTGGTCGGCGTGGTGTGCGCCCGTATCGGCTTTGTCGTGGCCTACTGGACCATGTACAAGGACGAGCCTTTGCAGGTCATCGACATCCGTGATGGCGGCTTTCTGTTCTGGTCCGGCCTGGTGGGCATGGTGCTGGCGGCTGGCTGGCAGGGCGGGCGCCAGCCCGGGTTGCGCCGGCCTCTGGGGTGGGCGCTGTTCAGTGGCGCCTTGTTCTGGGCGCTGGCCAGCTTGGGCGGCCACCTGTACAGCAAGGGCACCGAGCTGCCAGACCTGACCCTGCGCGATGCCAGTGACCAGCCGGTGGCGCTGCACAGCTACCGTGGCAAGCCGCTGGTCATCAATATCTGGGCCACCTGGTGCCCGCCATGCCGCCGCGAAATGCCGGTGCTGCAGCAGGCCCAGGGTGAGTACCCACAGGTGACCTTTCTGTTCGTCAACCAGGGCGAGACCCCGGAAAACGTCAGCACCTTTCTCGCAACCACGGGCTTGAGCCTGACCCACGTGCTGTTCGACGGCACCGGCCTGCTGGCCCAGCGCGTGGGCTCCATGGCGCTGCCCACCACCCTTTTCTATGACGCGGATGGCCGGCTGGTGGGCAGCCACCTGGGCGAACTGTCCCGGGCCAGCCTGCGTCATGCCCTTGAATCATTCGACCGGGCCCCTGCGCCCGGGCCTGCCGCACAAGGAAACTGACATGCGCATCACCCCACTGCTGCCCCTGACCCTGGCCCTGCTGGCCACCCCTGCCGTGTATGCCGAAGACCTGCCCAAAGCCGTTCAGCAGTTGCAGGCCAAGGGCGCTGTCATCAAAGGCAGCTTCGACGCCCCCAACGGCATGCGCGGCTATGCGGCCGAGTACCAGAACAACGGCCTGGCCTTGTATTTGACCCCGGACGGCAAGCATGTGCTGGTGGGTAACCTGTTCGACGAACAAGGCAAGGACCTCACCGCCGAGCCTCTGCAGAAACTGGTGTACGGGCCAATGACCAAGGCATTCTGGGGCAAGATGGAACAGTCTGCCTGGATCGCCGATGGCAAGGCTGACGCGCCGCGCACGGTCTACCTGTTCAGCGACCCGAACTGCCCGTACTGCAACATGTTCTGGGAGCAGGCGCGCCCGTGGGTAGAGGCTGGCAAGGTCCAGTTGCGCCACATCATGGTGGGCATCATCCGCGAAGACAGCCCCGGCAAATCGGCGGCCCTGCTCGCCGCCAGAGACCCTGCCAAGGCCCTGCAGCAGCATGAAAAAGCCGGCCGCGCGAGCACTCTCAAGGCCCTTGAGCAGGTGCCCGCTGCCGTGCAGCAGAAGTTGGCAGGGAACATGGCCTTGATGCAGGAGATGGGCCTGCAGGCCACCCCGGCGATTTTCTACAAGGATGACCAGGGCAACATCCAGAGCCAGCAGGGTGCACCACGGCCTGAGATGCTGGAGAAGATCTTGGGCAAGCGGTGAATTGGCGGGGGGGCGCTGGGTGCTCGCCACAGCAGGGTCTGCGCCTGTGAGACCGAGCGCCGCCCGCGCGGCGCATCGCGAGCTTTGCTCGCTCCTACG
>NZ_JACVVF010000037.1:0-45708 GCF_016648095.1 Pseudomonas sp. S32 | reverse complement strand
CATTTCGCAAAACCCCTATCTGCGCATGCAGGTAGGGGTTTTGTCTTTGTGGGCTAGAAACTCCCCAGCCCCGTGATATCGTTCCCCATCACGTCACCCGCGCCCGCCAGAGACCTGCCGATGTCCAACAGCTGCCTGCACCCCGGTTTCATGATCGTCCATGGCAACCGCCTCGACGACCTGCGAAGCCTGGTCGTAAGCTGGATGCGCCGCTACCCGCTGGCGCCACTGGAGAATGAAATCGCCCTGGTGCAAAGCAATGGCATTGCCCAGTGGCTCAAGTTGGCCCTGGCAGAAGACCCGCTTGAAGACGACCAGGGCGGTTGTGGTATCGCCGCAGCCATTGACGTGCAGCTTCCCGGCAGCTTCATGTGGCAGTTGTACCGCAGCGTGCTGGGCCGCGAGGAAATCCCCGAGGTTTCACTGCTCGACAAGTCACCCTTGACCTGGCGCCTGATGCGCCTGCTGCCCACGCTGGTGGAGCAACAGCACTTCGAGCCACTGCGGCGCTTTCTGACCGACGACAGCGACCTGCGCAAGCGTTATCAGCTGGCTGAGCGCCTGGCAGACCTGTTTGACCAGTACCAGGTTTACCGAGCCGACTGGCTCAAGGCCTGGGCTGCTGGCGACCACATCGTCATCACCGCCCGCGGCGAGCGCAAGCCACTGCCGGCGGGCAACCGTTGGCAGGCCGAGCTGTGGCGCGCGTTACTGGAAGACGTCGGCCAGCAAGGCATGGCCCAGAGCCGCGCCGGTGTGCACCAGCGCTTCATCGAATGCATTGATCAGTTGCAGCAGGCACCTGCCGGGCTGCCACAACGGGTAATCGTGTTCGGTATTTCCTCGCTACCCGCCCAGGCGCTGGAGGCGTTGGCCGGCCTGGCCCGGTTCAGCCAGGTACTGCTATGCGTGCACAACCCCTGCCGGCACCATTGGGCTGACATCGTTGCCGACAAGGACCTGTTGCGACACCAGTACAAGCGCCAGCAGCGCAAGCAAGGCATGCCCCTGCAACTGGACGATCAGTCGCTGCACCAGCACGCCCACCCGCTGTTGGCGGCTTGGGGCAAGCAAGGCCGCGACTACATCAACCTGCTCGACAGCTACGACGACCCCGGCAGCTATCAGGGCGTATTCAGCGACGGCCGCATCGACCTGTTCAGTGATGGCAACCCCGCCACAGTGCTCAACCAACTCCAGGACGACATCCTGGAACTGCGCCCGCTCGCTGAATCCCGCGCATTGTGGGGCCCGGTGGATCCAGTCAGTGATCCCTCGGTGCGCTTCCACATTGCCCACAGCCCCCAGCGTGAAGTGGAAATTCTTCACGATCAGCTGCTTGCCCGGTTCAGCGCCGATGCTACATTGCGCCCGCGCGACGTGATCGTCATGCTGCCGGATATCGACACCTACGCGCCGCACATCCGCGCGGTGTTCGGCCAGTTGCCCCGCAAAGACCCCCGTCATATCCCCTTCACCCTGACCGACCAAGGCCAGCGTGGACGCGAGCCGCTGTTGATCGCTCTGGAGCACCTGCTGAAGCTGCCGGAGAGCCGTTTTGCCGTGAGTGAAGTGCTCGACCTGCTGGATGTGCCGGCAGTGCGTGCCCGCTTTGGCATCCGCGAAGCAGACTTGCCCACCCTGCACCGCTGGATCGAGGGCGCAGGTATTCGTTGGGGGTTGAATGCTGAACAGCGGGCCAGCCTTGGTTTGCCCGGCGGCCTCGAGCAAAACTCCTGGCGCTTTGGCCTGCGCCGTATGCTGCTGGGTTATGCCGTGGGTATCGGGGAAGCGTGCGACGGCATTGAGCCCTACGACGAAATCGGTGGCCTGGACGCGGCATTGATTGGCCCGCTGGTCGCCTTGCTCGATGCGCTTGAGGTTGCCTGCGAAGCGTTGGCCACGCCGGCTACCGTAGAGCAGTGGGGCGAGCGCCTGAATGCCCTGTTGCAGGTGTGTTTCGTTGCCGACGACGAACGCGACGAATTTCTGCTGATGCAGTTGCAGGACCTTCGCGAAACCTGGCTGCAGGTGTGCGAAACAGTGGGCCTGCAAGACCCGTTGCCGTTGACGGTAGTGCGTGAGGCTTGGTTGTCTGGGCTGGATGAAGGCAAATTGTCCCAGCGCTTTCTGGCCGGCTCGGTAAATTTCTGTACCCTCATGCCCATGCGCGCCATTCCGTTTAGGGTGGTCTGCCTGCTGGGCATGAACGACGGTGACTACCCGCGAGCGCAGCAGCCCCTCGACTTCGACCTCATGGCCAGTGACTACCGCCCCGGTGATCGCTCCCGGCGCGAGGACGACCGCTACCTGCTGCTTGAGGCACTGCTTTCGGCGCGGGATCAGCTGTATGTCAGTTGGGTCGGGCGCAGCATTCGCGATAACAGCGAGCGCCCCGCTTCGGTGCTCATTGGCCAGTTGCGTGATCACATTGCTGCCGGTTGGCGCCTGCCTGGCGCCGAGCAGCACGACCTGCAGGCCGCAGGTGAGCAGTTGCTGCATGCCCTGACCCAGGAACACCCGCTGCAGCCATTCAGCCCGCGCTACTTCGAGCGCGGCAGCCCGCTGTTCAGCTATGCCCACGAGTGGCAGGTACTGCACCAGCAGGCTCCTGTGGACAACCCGGCCGAAGCGCTGGAGCCTTTCATCGATGATGAACCGCTCAGCCTGAACCAACTGAGTGACTTTCTGCGTCACCCGGTCAGGCACTTCTTCAGTCAGCGACTGAAGGTTTACTTTGAGGCGCTGGAAGCCCCAACACCGGACGAAGAGCCCTTTGTGCTCGATGCGTTGCAACGCTACGCCGCCAGCGAAAGCCTGCTGGGCGCAGCGCTGGCCGACCCGGCCAACGCGCAGCACGCCCTGCACACTCAGGCCCGACGCCTGCAGGCCTGCGGGTTGCTGCCGCTGGCAGGCTTTGGCCAGCTGTTGCAGGATGAATTGATCGAACCGCTGCCCAACCTGCTGCAGCGTCACCAGCAGCTCCTGGCCCGGTGGCCGACGCAGGTGGACGGGGCCTTGCCGGTGCATTTCGAGCAGGGGCCGCACCGCCTGGAAGGCTGGCTTGGCCGGGTGTTCCAGTCTGACGACCAGAGCCTGTTGAGCATCACTACCGTGCCCAACACCCTCAGCGCCGGGCGAAACAGCCTCAAGTGGCACCGCCTGATCGCGCCCTGGGTCACCCACCTGGCGGCGTGCGCCGCCGGGTATCCCTATCACAGCGCCCTGGTAGCCAGTGACCTGACCTTGCTACTGCCCCCGCTTGACCCGCAACAGGCCGCGCAACGGCTCGGCGAGCTGATGGTGGCTCGCCAGGCAGGCATGAGCGCGCCGTTGCCGGTCGCGCCGAAAACAGCCTTCGCCTGGCTGGGCCAGGATGACAGCGATAAAGCCCTGGCGGCGGCAGCCCGCGCCTATGAAGGCGATGAGCGCAACAGCGGTGGCGAGCGTGACGAGAGCGTCGCCCTGGCCCGGCAGTTCCGCGATTTTGCCGCGCTTACCGCTGACGAAACCTTCGAAGGCTGGTGTGAAACCTTGTATCGCCCCCTGTTCGATGCCCCCTGGCAGACCCTGGGCAACCCGGAGACAGCCGCATGACCCAGGACCGCCCACTGGCCTTGACCTTCCCCCTGCACGGCAGCCAACTGATCGAGGCCAGCGCCGGCACCGGCAAGACCTTCACCATCTCCGCGCTGTACCTGCGCCTGATCCTTGGCCACGGTGGCGAGCACGGCTTTGCCCGCGAACTGCTGCCACCTCAGATCCTGGTGGTGACCTTCACCGACGCCGCTACCAAAGAACTGCGCGAGCGTATTCGTACGCGCCTGGCGGAGGCAGCGCGGTTTTTCCGGGGTGAACTGGAAGCAGCCGACCCGCTGTTGGTGCAACTGCGTGATGACTACCCGCAGGACGCCTGGCCCCGTTGCGCCGGGCGCCTGGAAATCGCCGTGCAATGGATGGACGAGGCCGCTGTCTCGACCATTCACGGCTGGTGCCAGCGCATGCTGCGTGAACATGCTTTTGACAGTGGTAGCCTGTTCACTCAGACCCTGGAAACCGACCACAGCGAGCTGCTGGGCCAGGTCATGCGCGACTACTGGCGGCGTTTCTGCTACGGCATGCAAAACCAGGCACTGGCCTGGGTGCGCAGCCATTGGGGCAGCCCTGATGCCTTGCTGCCCCGCATCCGGCCCCTGTTCGGGCGGGTGCGCACCGAACCGTCAGGGCCTGACCCTGAGGCCCTGATCGACGCCGCGCTGCGTGAACGCGACGGCCAACTGGCCCAGCTGAAAGCGCCGTGGGCAGCCTGGGCCGAAGAGCTGCGGCAGGTTTGCCGTGATGCCCTGGCAGCCAAGCAGGTGGATGGGCGCAAGATGCAGGCCCGCTATTTCGAACCCTGGTTCGACAAACTCGCCCTTTGGGCCGCCGACCCGCAGTGCGTTGAGCTGGACCTGGGGACCGGCTTCACCCGCCTGACGCCTGCGGGCATGGCCGAGGCCTGGAAGGTCGGCGAGCCACCCACGCACCCGGCGCTGGACGCCATGCAAACCCTGCAGCAGAACCTGCAGGCCTTGGCCACCCCCGACGCCGCGTTGCTTGAGCACGCGGCGGGTTGGGTGGCTGCCGGGTTCGAGGTGGAGAAACGCCGCCGCGCCGAGATGGGCTTCGACGACATGCTGCTGCGCTTGCAGCACGCCTTGAACGGTGATGCCGGGGAACGCCTGGCCAGCCTGGTGCGCGAGCAGTTCCCGGTGGCGCTCATCGACGAGTTCCAAGATACCGACCCCGTGCAATACGGCATTTTCGAACGCATCTACCAGATCGGTGAAAACCGCGCCGAAACTGGCCTGTTCATGATCGGCGACCCCAAGCAGGCCATCTATGCCTTCCGCGGCGCCGATATCTACACTTATCTGGCTGCACGGCGCGCCACCCACGGGCGCTTGCACAGCCTGGACACCAACTACCGCTCCAGCAAGGCCATGGTCGCGGCGGTGAACCAGGTGTTTCTGCAGGCCGAAACCCGCGCGGCAGGGCGGGGCGCGTTTCTGTTCCGTGAAGCCGAGGACAACCCGTTGCCCTTCATTGCCGTGCGCGCCAAGGGCCGCAGCGAGCAACTGATGCTCGACGGGCAGCCGTGTGCCGCCTTGCAGTGCTGGCAACTGGCAAGTGATGCACCCGTTTCCGGGAGCCTGTACCGCAAGGAGATGGCAGCCAGTTGTGCCAGCCATATCGTCTCGCTGCTCAACGGCGGCCAGCAGGGTATGGCAGGCTTCCAGAACGCACAGGGCGAGCTGCGTCCCTGCCTGCCGTCAGACATCGCCATCCTCGTGCGTGATGGGCATGAGGCGCAGCTGGTGCGTGCAGAGCTCGCTGCACGAGGTGTGCGCAGCGTCTACCTGTCCGACAAGGACTCGGTGTTCAGCGCACAGGAGGCACATGACTTGCTGGCCTGGCTGAAAGCCTGTGCAGAGCCAGATTCGGAGCGCTTGCTCAAGGCGGCCCTGGCCAGCGTCACCCTCGGCCTGTCGCTCACCGCGCTGGACCGCCTCAACCAAGATGAGCGGGTTTGGGAAGACTGGGTCATGCGCTTTCGCGCTTACCGTGAAACCTGGCAGCGCCAGGGCGTGTTGCCCATGCTGCGGCACCTGCTGCACGACTTCGAGCTGCCGCGCACGCTCATCCGCCGCACTGACGGCGAGCGGGTGCTCACCAATTTGCTGCACCTGGCCGAGCTGCTGCAACAGGCAGCCGGTGAGCTGGACGGCGAGCAAGCGTTGGTCCGTCACCTGGCCGAGCAACTGGCCAATGCCGGCCAGGCGGGCGATGAGCAGATTCTGCGCCTGGAGAGTGATGAGCAACTGGTCAAGGTGGTGACCATTCACAAGTCCAAGGGGCTGGAATATCCCCTGGTCTACCTGCCGTTCATCTGCACCAGCAAGCCGGTGGACGGTAGCCGCCTGCCGCTGGCCTGGCATGACGGCCAAGGCAATGCCCACCTCACCCTGACCCCCGACGCGCAGCAGATCGAACGCGCCGACGACGAGCGCCTGGCCGAGGACCTGCGGTTGCTGTACGTCGCCCTGACTCGCGCCCAGCATGCCTGCTGGCTGGGTGTCGCCGACCTCAAGCGTGGTAACCACAAGCGCTCACAGCTGCACCGGTCGGCCTTGGGTTACCTGTTGGGCGGGGGCGCTGAACTGGCTGATTCCCAGCAATTGACGGTATGGCTGCAAACACTGGCAGACACCAGCCCGCACATCACCTGCCCAGGCCTGCCAACGGCTGAAGCTCAGCATTACCGCATGCCCCACGCCCAGCGTGAGCTGGTGGCGGCGCGCACCCCGCGGCGCTCGGCAGCCGAGCACTGGTGGATCGCCTCCTACAGCGCCTTGCGCATAGGTGACCAGGCGTTGGGCGCCGACAGTTCCCAGGCCCAACAACTGCTGGATGATGAATGGGTTGATGCCACGGCCCTGCGCGAAGTGGCGGCAGGCAGTGGCGATATCCACCGTTTCCCCCGCGGTCCGAACCCGGGTACCTTCCTGCACGGGCTGCTGGAATGGGCGGGCCGTGAAGGCTTCGACAAGGTGGCCAGCGACGCTAGCCTGATCGAACGTACGGTCGGGCAACGCTGCAATCGCCGTGGCTGGGAAGGGTTCATACCCACATTGACCGAATGGCTGGCCCGCCTGCTGACCGAACCTTTGCCGCTGGCAGCAGGCGGCCTCAGCCTGACCCTGGGGCAACTGAGCCGCTACCAGGTAGAAATGGAGTTCTGGTTCGCCAGCCATCAGGTCGATGCGCAGCAGCTCGACCGCCTGGTAGCACACCATACTCACCCTGGGCAGCCGCGCCCGGCGGCTCAACCCACGCTGCTCAACGGGATGTTCAAGGGTTTCATCGACCTGGCGTTCGAGCTGGACGGGCGCTACTACGTCACCGATTACAAGTCCAACTGGCTGGGCCCGGATATCCAGGCCTATGACCACGCGGCCATGCAGCGCGCCATCCTCGAACACCGCTACGACCTCCAGTACGTCCTCTACCTGCTGGCTTTGCACCGCCAACTGCGGGCTCGGCTGGCGGATTACGACTACGACCGCCACGTGGGCGGTGCGCTGTTCATTTTCCTGCGCGGGGCCAGCAGCAGCGGGCATGGCGTGTACCACACCCGGCCCCCGCGTGCGCTTATCGAAGGCCTTGATGCGCTGTTCCGGGGCGAGCATCCGCCCGTGCAGCAGGACCTGTTTGCCGGAGTCGAGCCATGAGCCGCACCTTGATGGACCTGTTACCCACGCCGCTGCAGGCCGAGCACTTGCTTGCACTGGCGCCCCAGCGCAACAGCAATGACCTGTTGCAACTGCTCGACCGTTGGGTGGAGCGCGGCTGGCTGCGTGCCCTGGACCGCGCGTTCGTGTCATTTCTCGAGGAGCGCGCGCCGGGCAGCGACCCACTGCTATTGCTGGCCGCTGCCCTGGCCAGCCACCAGCTGGGCCACGGGCATGTCTGCCTGGACCTGCAGCAGACCCTCGCCGAGCCAGACTTCGCGCTGTCGTTGCCACCCGAGGGCGATGCCCTGATCGGGCCGTTGCTGTTGCCTTCGCAGTTGTTGGCCAACCTCGACCTGCACGCTTGGCGCCAGCGCATCGCCGCAAGCCCGCTGGTTGCGGCCGGCAATGCGCCCGGCCAGCACACCCGGCCACTGGTGCTCAGCGGCGAGCGCCTGTACTTGCGCCGTTACTGGAGCTACGAACGGCGGATCGATCACAACCTGCGCCTGCGGCTGACCCAGGCAGACGCCTTGCCCGCCGACTTGCCCGCTCGCCTCGCCCAGTTGTTCGAGACGGGTGAGTCACCCGGGCAGGTGGACTGGCAGAAGCTGGCCTGTGCCCTGGCCACGCGGGCCGGCTTCAGCATCATCACCGGGGGGCCCGGCACCGGCAAGACCACCACGGTGGTGCGCCTGCTGGCCTTGCTGCAGGCGCCGGCGGTGGAGCAGGGCAGGCCGCTGCGCATCCGCCTGGCCGCCCCCACCGGCAAGGCTGCTGCGCGGCTTACCGAGTCCATTGGCCAGCAGGTCGAGCGCCTGCAGGTGAGTGATGAGGTGCGTGGGCATATCCCCACCGAGGTCAGCACCGTCCACCGCCTGCTGGGCAGCCGCCCTGGGTCGCGGCACTTCCGCCACCATGCCGGCAACCCGTTGCCGCTGGACGTGCTGGTGGTCGATGAGGCGTCCATGATCGACCTGGAGATGATGGCCAACTTGCTCGATGCCCTGCCGCCCAAGGCACGGCTGGTGCTGCTGGGGGACAAGGACCAGCTGGCGTCGGTAGAGGCGGGCGCGGTGCTCGGTGACCTGTGCCGGGATGCAGAGCAGGGCTGCTATTCCCCGGCCACCCAGGCATGGCTCGAAGGCATTGGCGGCCAGTCGCTGGCAGGCAGCGGCCTCACAAGCGGTGATGCCCACCGTCACCCACTGGCACAGCAGGTGGTAATGCTGCGGTTTTCCCGGCGTTTCGGCGAGGGTAGCGGTATTGGCCAGCTGGCACGGTTGGTCAACCACCAGGACAGCGACGGTGCACGCAACCTGCTGGCCAAGCCCCCGGCCGATGTTCACAGCCTGGCCTTGAAACAGGAGCACGACCGCGCCCTCGACCGGCTGCTGCTCGATGGCCTCAACCTGGGCATCGACGGCCCCCAGGGCTATCGAAGCTACCTGCGCACCCTAGGCCGCTATCGGCCGGCCCTGGGCACCGCATTCGATGACCCGGCCTGGGAGCACTGGGCCGCCCGGGTACTGCACAGCTTCGAAGACTTCCAGCTGCTGTGCGCCGTGCGCCGGGGTGCCTGGGGTGTCGAGGGTCTCAACGAGCGTGTGGCGCGGGTGCTGCACACTGCCGGCCTGATCGACACCCAGCAGCCTTGGTACGAAGGCCGCCCGGTGCTGGTGACCCGCAACGACTACGGCCTGGGCCTGATGAACGGTGACATCGGCATCGCCCTGCGCCTGCCGGACGAGCAAGGTATGCCCCTGCTGCGTGTGGCGTTCCCGCGTAACGATGGCAGCGGGGGCGTGCGCTTCGTGCTGCCCAGCCGGCTGAACGAAGTGGAAACCGTGTTCGCCATGACCGTGCACAAATCCCAGGGTTCGGAGTTTGGCCATACCGCCCTGGTGCTACCCGATGCACTGAACCCGGTACTGACCAAAGAACTGGTGTACACCGGCATCACCCGGGCCAAGCACTGCTTCACCCTGGTCGAGCCACGTCAGGGGATCTTTGAAGAGGCGGTGGCGCGTAAGGTGCGGCGGATTTCCGGGTTGATGCTGGAAGAGGTATAGGGCCAGACAAAGGTGCAGGCAATCGTCGGCGATGGGCTGCAACGCAGCCGCACCAACGCCCAGCGGTGCCACCCGCTCACTCCAGAAACTGACAAGTGCGCGTCTCCCCCATCAACATTAAACGGTTCAGCTCTGTGACTTCACGGATGTAATCCCACAGCAGGGTAATCCGCTTCAACTTGCGCAAGTCCTCCCGGCAGTACATCCAGAATTGCCGCGTCACCTCTACCTCCTCCGGCAACACCGTCACCAGCCTTGGGTCTTGTGCGGCCAGAAAACACGGCAGAATCGCCAGGCCACGGCCCTGCAGGGCCGCCGTGTACTGGGCGATCACGCTGGTGCTGCGCAGGTGCGCAGTGGCGCTTGGGATCAGGTTGGCCAGGTACAGCAGCTCCGAGCTGAACGCCAGGTCATCGACGTAGCTGATGAACGGGTGCCCCGCCAGGTCCGCTACCTGCCTTATCGGCGCGTGGCTGTCGAGGTAGGGCTGGGTGGCGTACAGCCGCAAACGGTAGTCGCAAAGCTTGCAGCATACATAGGGCCCGTGCTCCGGCCGCTCCAGGGCGATGACGATATCCGCCTCGCGTTTGGACAGGCTGATGAAGTGCGGAAGCGGCAGGATGTCCACGGAGATTGCCGGGTAGGCCTCAACGAAATGGCTGAGCTGGGGGGTGATGAAGAAGCTGCCGAAGCCTTCCGTACAGCCCATCCGCACATGGCCGGACAGCGCCACACCCGACCCCGATACCTGCTCGCACGCCATGTGCAGCGTGCTTTCGATGGTCTCTGCATAGCTCAGCAGGCGCTGGCCCTCCGCGGTCAGTACGAAGCCTGTGGTACGCGACTTCTCGAACAGCAAGGTGCCCAGCGCTCCCTCCAGTGAACTGATGCGCCGGGACACCGTGGTGTAGTCCACACCCAGGCGTTTGGCGGCGCTGCTGGCTTTGCGGGTTCGGGCGACTTCAAGAAAGAACTTCAGGTCGTCCCAGTTCAATGCGCTGAGGGATGTGAGGTCTTTTTGCATGATGATCCGGTTTTTTTGTGCGTTCTTGTTGGATGTTTGCACATCTATACTCGAAACATGCCTTTCAACGCCACCCCGCGTTTGCCCGGCGCTGGCGATCTCGTCCTGACAATAATTCCAAGGAGAACGCAGATGAATGCACCGCAATCCCCCGACCAGGCCAAAGTCGAGCAGGTAAAGCTGCTGATCGACGGGCAATGGGTGGCGTCCAGCACCGGGGAGTGGCGTAACGTCGTCAACCCGGCCACCCAGCAAGTGCTGGCACGTGTGCCGTTCGCCACGGTGCAGGAGGTCGATGCTGCGGTGGCGGCAGCCCAGCGCGCCTTCGTGAGCTGGCGTGATACCCCGATTGGTGCGCGCATGCGCATCATGCTCAAACTGCAGGCGCTGATCCGCGAGCACAGCAAACGCATCGCCCAGGTGCTCAGCGCTGAACAGGGCAAAACCCTCGCCGATGCCGAGGGCGATATTTTCCGCGGGCTGGAGGTGGTGGAACACGCGGCGTCCATCGGTACGCTGCAGATGGGCGAGTTTGCCGAGAACGTGGCCGGCGGCGTGGACACGTACACGCTGCGCCAGCCGATCGGCGTGTGTGCGGGTATCACCCCGTTCAACTTCCCCGCCATGATCCCCCTGTGGATGTTCCCCATGGCCATCGTGTGCGGCAATACCTTCGTGCTCAAGCCTTCCGAGCAGGACCCGCTTTCCACCCTGTTGCTGGTGGAACTGGCGCTGGAAGCCGGTGTGCCGCCTGGCGTGCTCAACGTGGTGCATGGCGGCAAGCAGGTGGTGGACGCCATCTGCACGCATAAGGACATCAAGGCGATTTCGTTCGTGGGCTCAACCGAGGTGGGTACCCACGTGTACAACCTGGCCAGCCAGCACGGCAAGCGCGTGCAGTCGATGATGGGGGCGAAGAACCATGCGGTAGTGCTGCCTGACGCCAACCGCACGCAAACCGTCAATGCCTTGGTCGGCGCCGCATTTGGGGCAGCCGGGCAGCGTTGCATGGCCACGTCGGTGGCGGTGTTGGTGGGCAAGGCCCGGGAGTGGCTGCCGGACATCAAGGCGGCTGCCAGCAAGCTGAAGGTGAACGCCGGCAGCGAGCCTGGCACCGACGTCGGCCCTGTGGTTTCCAGGCGCGCCAAGGAGCGTGTGCTTGGCCTGATCGAAAGTGGCATCCGCGAGGGGGCTAAACTGGAGCTCGATGGCCGCGATGTGAAGGTGCCCGGTTACGAGCAGGGCAACTTCGTCGGCCCCACCCTGTTCTCCGGTGTCACCACCGACATGCAGGTGTACACCCAGGAGATCTTCGGCCCGGTGCTGGTGACCCTCGAGGTGGATACCCTCGACGAAGCCATCGCCCTGGTCAATGCCAACCCCTTCGGTAATGGCACCGGCCTGTTCACCCAAAGCGGCGCGGCTGCGCGCAAGTTCCAGAGCGAGATCGATGTCGGCCAGGTCGGCATCAACATTCCCATTCCGGTGCCTGTGCCTTTCTTCAGCTTTACCGGCTCGCGGGGCTCCAAGCTGGGTGACCTCGGCCCGTACGGCAAGCAGGTCGTGCAGTTCTACACTCAGACCAAGACCGTCACCGCGCGCTGGTTCGATGACGACAGTGTCAATGACGGTGTGAACACCACCATCAGCCTGCGCTAAGGAGTACCGCATGCGTATTGCATTCATCGGCTTGGGCAACATGGGGGCACCCATGGCCCGCAACCTGATCAAGGCCGGGCACGCGCTTGAACTGTTCGACCTGAACAAGGATGTGTTGGCAGAACTTGCCGCACTGGGTGGGCACATCAGCGCCTCGCCCAAGGAGGCAGCGGCTGCCGCCGAGCTGGTCATCACCATGCTGCCGGCCGCTGCCCATGTGCGCAGCGTGTACCTGAACGAGGACGGCGTGCTGGCCGGTATCCGCCCAGGCACCCCTACGCTTGACTGCAGCACCATCGACCCACAAACGGCGCGCGAGGTGTGCAAGGCTGCTGCGGCCAAAGGTGTCGACATGGGGGATGCACCCGTCTCTGGTGGCACCGGGGGCGCGGCGGCGGGCACCTTGACCTTCATGGTCGGCGCCAGTGCTGAACTGTTTGCCACCCTCAAGCCGGTGCTGGAGCACATGGGCCGTAACATCGTGCATTGCGGCGATGTAGGTACCGGGCAGATCGCCAAGATCTGCAACAACCTGCTGCTGGGTATTTCGATGATCGGTGTTTCCGAGGCCATGGCCCTGGGCAACGCGCTGGGCATCGATACCCAGGTGCTGGCGGGGATCATCAACAGTTCTACAGGCCGGTGCTGGAGTTCGGACACCTATAACCCCTGGCCAGGCGTCATCGAGACTGCACCCGCGGCACGCGGCTACACCGGCGGCTTCGGTGCCGAGCTGATGCTCAAGGACCTGGGGCTGGCCACGGAAGCTGCGCGGCAGGCGCATCAGCCGGTGATTCTTGGCGCCGTCGCCCAACAGTTGTACCAGGCCATGAGCTTGCGCGGGGAAGGTGGCAAAGATTTCTCTGCCATCGTCGAGGGGTACCGCAAGAAGGCTTGATGCAAGCAGTGGAGTTTACTGTGGGCCTGGCGCCCCTCCCTCTGTAACTGCGCACCAGAGGGAAGGGCGTGCGGGCCCCGTTTTTTTATTCCGGCCCTATCGCAGGGGGTAGCCCAAGCGGCTGCCTGTCACGCGAAGACGAAGTACTTGCGTACGGTTTCGACCACTTCCCACGTGCCTTTCATGCCGGGTTCGATCACGAACACATCACCAGCCTTGAGGTGCTTGGGCGCTTCACCTTCCGGGGTGATGATGCAGTAGCCATCGAGGAAGTGGCAGTACTCCCACTTGTCGTAGTTGACCTCGAACTTGCCCGGGGTGCAGATCCAGGTGCCCATGATCTTGCTGCCGTCGGCCGACAGGTAGGCATTGAGGTTCACGGTGTGCGGCTCGCCGCCGATACGTTTCCACTTGGTGGCGTCCACGACCGGCGTGGGGCAGGTTTCACGCAACACGGTGATGAAATCGGACATGGCACAACTCCTGGTGACTGGTTGGATGACCCGTCACCATAGGGTGTATGGCCAGCGCGGAGTTGCCTGAACTCGACGTCGAGGTGCCTGGACGCGCTATGCCGTGCCGGTGGAGCATAAAGCGGTTTCTTACTGACTCAGGCGATACGTCCTATAAAGCGGGAGGCCCCATCTGATGGTACTAACGCTGGGAATGCTGTGAAATTCACATCGTTTTTAGTGTGTATAATACACATTAGCTGTCGATGGGAGCGAGAATGCGCAGTCGAGAAGTCATCAAACTCATTGAGGCTGACGGGTGGTATCTGGTGGAAGTGAAGGGGAGTCATCAACAGTTTCGGCATCCTGTGAAGAAAGGCCGTGTCACTGTCCCGCATCCCAAAGCGGAGCTACCAAAAGGAACCGTGCATAGCATTCTGAAACAATCTGGCCTTACACCTACTCCAGGTGTGTCGAGCCACGCTAATGGAGACAATCAATGAAGTTTCCCGTCGTATTGCACAAAGACCCCGAGTCGGAGTATGGGGTAGTTGTGCCGGATGTAGCCGGTTGCTTCTCCGCCGGTCCAACTGTCGCCAAAGCGCTTGAAGCTGTACAGGAAGCGCTGGCGCTTCATTTCGAAGGGCTTGTCGCCGACAACGAGCCATTACCGCAGCCGCAGGAAATTGATGTACATGTGGCCAACCCTGACTACCAAGGTGGAGTATGGGCCGTTGTGGATTTTGATGTGACGCCTTACTTGGGCAGGGCGGTCCGTTTCAATGCGACGCTGCCGGAGCACCTGCTTCAACGTATCGATGAAAAAGTCAGGCACGATCATCGCTACGCTTCCCGTTCAGGCTTCCTCGCTTCTGCCGCCATGCGTGAACTTGCATCGTGAACCTGACCATCGACGGTGGCGCGGCTTATGCCCACCAATACCGCACAAAGTGAAAGAACACCGGCGCGGCAAAGCACACCGAGTCCATGCGGTCGAGCATGCCGCCGTGGCCTTCGATCATGTGCCCCCAGTCCTTCACGCCACGGTCGCGCTTGATGGCCGACATGACCAGCCCGCCGAAGAAGCCCATGGCGTTCACGGCCAGGGCCATCAGCGCCGCCTGCCAGAAGTTGAACGGGGTAATCCAGCACAGCAAGGCGCCGATCAGCGTCGCCAGTGCCACACCACCGGCCAGGCCTTCCACCGTCTTGGACGGTGACAGGTTGGGCGCGACCTTGTGTTTGCCGAACAGTTTGCCGCACACGTACTGCAGCACGTCGCTGATCTGCACCACCAGGATCAGCCAGGCGATCAGCAACAGGTTGCGGCCTTCGTAGCCGGGGATATCGAGGGTCATCAGCGCGGGTACCGAGGACACGCAGTACACCGCGATCATCAGCCCCCACTGTACCTTTGAAGCCCGCTCCAGAAAGCGCGTGGTGTCGCCGCCGAAGCTGGCCAGGATCGGCAGCAGCAGGAACAGGTAAACGGGGATGAAGATGCTGAACATGCCGTACCAGTCCATGGCAATCAGCACGTACTGCACCGGCAGCGCCACATAAAATGCCGCTACCAGTGCCGGGTAGTCACTGCGCCGGGTGGGGGTGAGGGTCATGAATTCGCGCAGTGCATAGAACGACACCCCGTAGAACAGCACGATCACCCCGTACTTGCCGAACAAAAAGGCGATGCCGATCACCAGCACCATCACCCACCAGGCGTTGATACGGGCGTTGAGGTTATCGATGACCGCATGGGGGCCGGGGCCTGCCCGCCATTTCAGCAAGCGGCCGATCACGCTGGCGAGCAGCAGCAGGGCGCCAATGCCGGCGAACAACGAGAGGGTATTGTCGTGCATGTCAGGCATCCTTGGGTGCAAGGTTGAGCAGGGCCTGGCTGGCCCGATCGAGAAACGCCTGCTTGGTCTCACCGGCCTGCAGGTGCATGGGTTCACCGAAACTCAGCGTGCACAGCAACGGCAGCGGCAAAGCCCGGCCTTTGGGCATCACCCGGTTGAGGTTGGCAATCCAGACGGGTACCAGTTCGACCTGCGGGTGGGCGGCTGCCAGGTGGTAAAGCCCGCTTCTGAACGGCATCAAGGGCTCGTCGCCCAGGTTGCGGGTACCCTCGGGGAAAAAGATCAGCGAGTCGCCCTGGGCCACCGCGTCCAGTACCGGTTGCAGCGGGTTGCCACCGCCTTCGTCACGCTGGCGGTTGATCAATACGCCATTGAATACCTGCCGGATCAGGAAGTCGCGGATGCCGGGCTTGGCCCAGTAATCCGCGCCTGCCACCGGGCGTGCACGGTTGCGCAACGCCTGTGGCAACGAAGCCCAGAGCAGCACGAAGTCGCCGTGGCTGCTGTGGTTGGCAAAGTACAGGCGCTGAACGGGCTCCGGTGTGCAGCCCAGCCACAGGGCGCGAGCGCCGGTTATCAGGCGTGCGGCAGAGGTGATGACGTAGGCGGTAAGGTTGGCGAGCATGGGTTGATCATCATCCGTTGAAAGGCAGTATCAGCAAGGTGGCCAGGGCCACCATGATTTGCAGCGCCAGGCACACGCCCTGTCGACGTAGCAGGGCCAGGGCGGCCTTGCTGCGTTCGGGCCAGTTGCGGTGGTCAGGCGCCTGCGGTTTGAGCGAAAGCTCGATGAGCGCCCGGTCCAGCGCCAGGGTATCCGCTGCCAGGTCGTGACTGTTGGCGAGGTGGGCGAACAATGCAGCATCCAGCCCGACGCGAATCGCCCAGTACTTGTGCAGCACACCCAGGGCGGTCAATACGGCGCAGGCCAGGGTGGCGAGCGGGTGCACCGTGACACCGAGCATGGGCGCCATACCATAGGCAAGCGCCAGCAGGGTAAGGCCGTCGGAGAAACGCTCCAGTTGGCTACCACGCTGTAGCAGGGTGGCAACGACCCAGAGGCTCATGATGGCCTCCTCAGGTGCTGCAGCACCCGTTGGTGTGCTGCATGCAGCCTGATGCCCGGGCGCGCCTTGCGGACCAGCGCTTCGGCCTGGTGGGCGTCGGCGCAGCGCCCGCTCACTATCAGCCAGGCTGCCACGGCGCAGGCACTGCGGGAGTAGCCCAAGGCGCAGCAAACCAGTAATGGGCCCTGGCTGTGCAACTGCTCGATACGGGCGGCGGCCTGGCGCAGCAGTTGCGCAGGCGGCGGGATCAGATCAAGCGCCGGGAAGTGCTCGTAGTATTCGGGTGCACCGGTTGCCGTGGGGCTGGGTTTGGCCAGAAACGGCAATTCGGCGCACAGGTCGACCACGGCCGCAAAGGGCAGCGTGCGTGCCGGGATCCGCCCCAGGTAAACGCCGTCGCACACTTCGTTTGGCTGCGGGTGGCGCCACGTCCACACTCGGGCGTTGAGCCAGGCGCCGAGCAGGTAGGGGCCTAATAGCCAGGTAGCCGCCACCGATAGGTGCCCGTCAGCATTTTTCTGAAAACCGCCAGCCCCGAGCACGGCATAGTTCAGTGCCACCAGCAGCAATGACACGCAGGGCCAGAGCAGCCACAGCCAGCCGCCGCGCAGAGTGGCAGCCGCCAGGGTGCACATCAGTGCCCCTGCCAGGTAGTACGAGGCGATGCGCCAGCGCTTGGTATCCCGTGCTAACTGCGCACCTTGCCAAGGCAGCCGCCCTGCCTTGGGCCACAGCCAGAGGCACACCAGCCCTGCAAGTGCGCCGGTCGGCAGGTCAATGAAGTGATGCTGCCAGGTGGTCAGCACCGAAAGGCCAATCAGCCCCATCCAGCCGTGTACCAGCCAGCGCCAGGGCTGGCGGTGCACGTGGCGGGCGAACATCGTCCAGATGATCACCAACAGGGCAATATGCAGCGAGGGCGCCTGGTTGAAAGGTTTGTCAAAACCCATCAGCAGGTCGAACAGCCCGCCAAACAGCCCGTCCAGTGCTGGCCGCTCGAAGGTAAAGCGCAGCGGCCACAGGATGAAGCAGGCCACGCAGATCAATTGCGCCGACAGTAGCGCCAGGGCATGTCGGTCCATCTCCTGCCGGGTGCGCGGCAGCAGGAACGACAAGCCATACAGCAGGTCGATAGACCAGTACGGGATGATCGTCCACGGCCACAGTGGCATGCGGGTTTCCCAGCCGAACACCAGGCTGCCCACATCGCTGCGCCCTGCGGCGTAGTTGTTGGCCAGCCCATAGCTCAGGAAAAACAGCGGCCCCAGCAACAGCAGCCAGCACACCCCTCGGCGTATCAGGCCGGCTTCGCGCGTGGGGTTCATTCAACGTACCCGCTGTGCCAGGCTGACGCTGAAAATACCCCACTCATCGATACGCTGGGTGAGCTTGCGGAAGCCTGCCGCCTCCACCAACTGGTCCATTTCGGCCTGGCTGCGACGGCGCATTACCCAGGCCTGGCCTTCGCGGTGGCTGGTGAGGGCGCGGGCGATCATCTCCAGCTGTGGGTGCCACGGCTGGCCGGTGTAGACCAGGTAGCTGCCATCTTCCATCGCATCGGCCAGCCCGGCGAGTGAGTTGCCCACCAGCTGGTTGCTGGCGAACAGCTCATACAAGCCGGAAACCACAGCCAGGGTTGGCGGTTGTTCAAGCGAGGCCAGGCTCTGGCGATCAAACGCATCGCCCTGAACGAAGCGGGCAATGTCGGCCAGCCCCTTCTCCTGGATCAACGCCGAACCTTGCTCCACGTTAAGGGGGCTGTAATCACGCAGCAGGATCGAGTCTGGCAATTGCTCCAACTGCTGCAGCGCTTCCAGAATGTAGCGGCCGTGGCCAGCTGCGATATCGAAGATGTGCACCGGGCGCTGAGCCTGATGCAAGCAGCTGATGGCCTGGCGTAGCAGCTCTTCGACGTGCAGCTTGCGCTGGCGAATACCGCGCCAGCCAATGGCATCGAGGTAGTTCTTGTCTATTTGGGCACCCAGCCAGCCTTTGCCGGAAGGCTTGTTGCGGTACACGTAATCCAGGGTGCTGCCAGAGTCGAACCCGGTGTCGAAGCCCAGCTTCACGCCTTCCGACAGCCCGCTGCCAAACCGCAGCCCCGCCCGGGTAGCGCGCCAGTACAGGTCACGCGGGGAGTTGCGCGGCAGCGGTGCGGCCAGGCTTTCGGCCTCGGCGCAGGTGGCGCCGGTCTTGTCCGCATCCAGCAGCGATGGCAGCGCGCAGGGGCTGGCGAAACAGTGCTCCACGAAGCGCTCGATGCGGCGCAAGGCATGTGCCCGGTCGCGTTCGCCCAAGGTGTCGTGGAAGAACCCGGGCAGAACGTGCATTTCCTTGCGGGTGCTGCCCAGGTTGTGGAAGAAGCGCTCCTGCGGCTGGCGCTCAACCACCAGGTCGGCACCGGACACCAGCAGTTGCGTTGGCACCTGTATCGCCTGCGCATCGGCAACTACACGGTCGGCAGCGTCGTACAGCCCCAACAGCATGGTCACCGAGATCGGCCGGCTGATGAGGGGGTCGGCGGTATACGACATCACCCGTTCCGGGTCATGGGTAAGCAACCCTGGCTTGACGTAACTGTTGACGAAAAAGTTGCCGCGCACAGCCTTGAGCAATTTCAGGCCAGGGCGGGCGAAGGGCACGTACAGCTTGACCTTGAAAGCCGGTGAGGCCAGCACCAGGCAGCGCACCTTCGGCGCGTAATCATGCGCCCAGGTGGCGATCAGCACAGCGCCGACGCTTTGTGCCACCACCACAAGTTCCTGCTCGGCGATACCGTGGCTGGCCTGAATGTGCTCGATGAACGTCTGTACGTCGCGCACGCTGGTGGCAAAGCCCGGGCTGTCACCCCGTGCACCTGGGGAAAGCCCATGGCCCCGGGCATCCCAGGCGAAGAAGTCATAGCCCGGCATGTCCAGCTCATCAGCCAGGTGGGCCATGCGGCCGCCGTGTTCGTGGCCGCGGTGGAACATCACCACCGCCCGGCGCGGCTGGTACTCGTTGCGGGTTGCAGGCCAGTGGCGGTAGTGCAGCTCGACGCCATCATGGGTAGAGAAGTGCAGGGTTTGCGCTTGGCGCATGTTCGAAATCCTTTTGCGGCTGCAAGTTAGGCCTGGCGGGTTTCCGCGAGCCCGCGACGAACGCGGTTGTAAAGGGTATAGAGCGAGAGCGCGAGGATGACCAGCAACAGGCCGTTGACCCAGGCTGCGGTAAGCAGCCCCACTGCCACCCCTGCGCCCAGCACGCCGAACGCAAAGGCGCGGTCGCTCTTGCCCATGGGGCCGTCATAGCGCCGCGAAGCTCCGGCCAGCGGGCCCATCACCCCGGCGTACTCGCTGACAGTGGCGAACAGCACCACCAGCACCACCAGCACAGGTGACACGCCGGGCAGCAGGGCGAAGGGCAGGTACAGCGCAGCATCCGCGATCACGTCGCACAGCTCGTTCAGGTAGGCGCCCAGGGTGGACTGCTGGCCAAACTCCCGTGCCAGCATGCCGTCGATGGCATTCAGCGCCATGCGCACCAGCATCCATACCGGCACCAGCACGAACAGCCAGGTGACGTGGGGCACAGCGGCTAGCAGCAGGCCCAGCAATACCGACAGCAGGGCGGCGCATACCGTGACCTGGTTGGCGGTTACGCCGCGATCATGAAGGCGCTGCACCGAGGGGCGCAGCAATGCCTGGAAACGGGGTTTGAGCTGGTAGATCGATGCCACTGGCAAATCCTTTTTCGAGTGGGCCGCATGGGCGTCATTTTGGGTGAGTCTTGCACTGGGGTAAAGCCACCTGCGCGACAGCAGGTGGAGGAAGACCTTCAGTGTAGGAAGTATCTGATTTGAGGGGCCTGGCGTTTGAAGTTCCTTCCTGGGTGTTAGGTTTTTTGGCCTCAACCAAGGGCAGGGAGCTGCGCGATGCGCGTGAACATTGAAGGCAGAGGCCAGGCAGTAGATGGCGACATCACCACTACAGGTGCCGTTTGTATTGCCACCGGCACGGGTTACCTGGACAACTCACGCAGTGTGCTGCGCGTCGGCGACCCGACCACGGCGTGCCCGGTTTGCGAGCAAGCAGGCGTGGTGGCCGAAGGGGCTGAAAGCTTCATATCCGATGGCCAGCCTGTCGCCACGGATGGTTCATTGGTGATCTGCGGTTGCTCACCTGGCAGCAACCGGGTCGTCGCACCGCTCTACGAGGCGCCGCCGAGCAGCCAGCCCGGTACCGCGGGTGGGCCAACTGCCTTGGCTGAGCCAGCGACTGTTTTCCGAGGGGACGGGTTTTCCCGAACCCTTGTCAGCGCGCTGCCCGGTACCCTTGAACCGGGGTTCTATCTGGTTCCCCGGCGCATGTCGTTTGCGCACGTCTTGCTGCAGCTCGCTGAGCATGATGCCACCTTGCCCATCTCCCGCTTGAAATGGCTCAACCCCACGTATGCACAGGGCTTCAAGGCTGGGGAAATGTTCGTCATCGGCGACCCGGACAACGGCCATGCCTGCACCCGCGAGGAAGGGCAGCTGATGGCCGCCGCGCAGCACACCAGGCGCGCACTGCAAGCGCTCGACATGGCCGAAGCCGATTTCATGATGGAGCACCAGGCAGAGATTGCCGGGTTACTCGAAAACGCCAGCCAGGCCATGGGGGTGGGCACGGATATGCTCAACCAGGGGCTGAAACAGGTAAGCGGAACCCTGTCGGCGATCGAACAGTTGCATCAGCAGGAGTTTCTCCGCCATGGCCATTTGAACAGCCCAAGCTTCTTTGCTGAGCGGCGGCACCTTTTACAGCAGCTGGACGGGCAGTTGAAGGCCGCGTTGCTCAATAAACAACTGAACCTGGGTAACTATGAGCGCCTGAAGAAGCGCCTGAATATCTCTACCAAAAGCCTGGTGCATCACTGGTCCAAAGCTGGCGGGCCGGGGCAGATACCCGGTTATGCGACTCACCTGGATAAGGTGGCGCGGCTTAGTAAGTACCTCAAGGCGGGCGGGTATGCAGGAATTGGGATGGGTGGAGGGGCTTCGTATTTGAAAATTCAAGAGGTCTGCAGGGCTGGTGACTCTCGCGAATGTGAGCGTGTCAGGGTAGTAGAGATAGGAAGCTTTATAGGCGGGACATTTGGCGGTACTGCGGGAGCTACTATTGCCACTCCCGCCGTCTTGTCCATATGTGGTGTAGTCGGATTTAGTACTGCAGGCGTTGGGGCAGCTTTATGTGGTATTGCTGGAGTTGGAGCAGCATCTTACCTAGGTGGCTGGATAGGCGAATTAATAGGTGAAGAGGGCGGTGAGATGCTATTCAGGGGGAGCAATGATTGACGTTGATACATGGCCGTTGAAAGCGCAGCTTGCTTTCGTAGTATCACCCTTTTTGATAATCATCCTCGGGATGATCGTGAATGCATCTGTGATCTGGTCCCGTGATTTCAAGGTGCTAAACGAGGCTTTCATGAATAACACGTATGTCGCAGGTGTCAGGGGTGTCATGGGGGACACCAGTATACGGGCGCGTTGGTTTATAGCATGCACCGTAGCAGGCGCTGTTGTTTTTACAAAATTCAACTGCCGTATTGGAGTGGTGAATGAGTCTGAGGTGATGGGCGTTCCATTACATTTGAGAAAGCGGCTGCGGGTGGCATTTTGGCTGAATGCAGTCGGCTTTTCTTGGCTCGTATTTGTGTGTGCAGTGATAAAGTTGGGCAGGTTGCATTAATTCAGCCTGAGTTTCCACCTGGGAGGAGAGAAAAGCCTGCCTATGTGCGGGCCGCAGGAGAATCAATAGTTGAATTGATGATGAGGCGGCGCCAGATGAATTTTGAAGCGTGGCCACCACCTTGAAGTTAGTCTTACTACTGCCGCCCATTTTTCATCGGTCTAACGTCCCTTCACATCAAGTCAGGGCTGGTAAACTCAACAGAGATAAAAAATTTCCCGCCCCGGCTGAGGTCTCGAATACTGATTGCGTCCTGGCTGGAAATCTTTGCCTTTTCATGGTTGGTCACAGGCTATTTCATCATCCGTTAAAAGGCTTTTCCCTATCAACGCCACCAACCCCGCCGCATACCCTGGCAACGCTGCAAAATCCCGTGCGCACAGCAGCAAACGGCGGTTGGCCCAGGGTTCCTGTAAGCCAGCCCAATGCAATGGCAGCAAGCCCTGCCAGCGCTGTACCGCCGCCAGCGGCACAACGCCGACTCCCGCCCCGCCAGCAACCATGCGGATTACCCCGTCAAACCCCTCGGCCCTTACCCGTACCTGCATGCGCAGGCCGGCACGCAGGGCCAATTCTTCGAGGTACAACGCCAGGGCGCTGGCAGGCCCCAGGCCGACATAGCCGTAGGCCAGGCTGTCGATAAAGCTGGGTGACGGCATCCGGGCCAGCGGGTGGCCCGGGGGCGTTACCAGCACCAGTGGATCGTCGCGAAAGGGCCGCGTCTGCAGGTGCTCCACCGGGGCGGCACTTGAGACCACGCCCAGGTCGGCAATGCCCTGGGTAATGGATTGCACAATGCGCAAACTCGGCATCTCCTGCACATCCACGCTCACCCCGGGGTGGGTTGCCAGGTAGCTGGCCAGCAGTTCCGGCAGGTATTCGGTAAGGGCTGCGGTGTTGCACAGCAAGCGCACCTGGCCCTGTTGCCCTTGGGCGTACTGCGCCAGGTCGAACTGGAGGCGCTCCACCTGCTGGCCGATCAGCCGGGCGTGCTGCAACAAAGCCTGGCCGGCTGCCGTTGGCACAACGCCGCGGCGGTTGCGCTTCAGCAGCGGCACACCCAGCGAAGCCTCCATGGCGCGGATGCGCGCGCTGGCTGCGGGTAGCGACAGATGGCTCCGTCCGGCGCCCGCGGTGATGTTTCCACATTCCAGGGTGTGTTGAAACAGCTTGAGATCAACCAGCTCGAAGTGCATGTGGCTCTGTCCACGCAATAGTCTGGGTGAGTATATGGCAGATGTTCACACGGTCAGGCATCCGCCATCATCAACCCATGAATACATTCCTCGCGTTTTACCAGGATATCGGCCCAGCCCTTTCGTTACTGGTGGTGCTGACCTTTCTCATGGCTGGCGCAGTGAAAGGCGTGATCGGCCTGGGTTTGCCGACGGTAGCAATGGGGTTGCTGGGCCTGGCTATGCCCCCTGCGCAGGCAGCGGCCCTGCTTATCGTGCCTTCGACCCTGACCAATCTCTGGCAGCTGGCCAGTGGTGGGCATCTGCGCACGTTGCTCGTGCGTTTGTGGCCCCTGCTGGCAATGACCTTCATTGGCACCCTGCTGGGCAGCGCCTGGCTGGGCATCGACAGCGGCCCCTGGGCCGTGCATGCCCTGGGCGCAGCCTTGCTGGTGTACGCCCTTTACGGGTTGGCCGGGCCGGGCTTCAGCCTGGCACCTTCCCGGGAGCGCTGGCTGGGGCCCATATGCGGGCTGATCACCGGGGTGGTCACGGCCGCTACCGGGGTGTTCGTGATGCCGGCGGTGCCGTACCTGCAAAGCCTGGGCCTGTGCCGTGAGCAGATGATCCAGGCATTGGGCTTGTCCTTCACGGTTTCCACCCTGGCATTGGCCATGGGCCTCGCCGGCCAGGATGCACTGGGCGGTCAGGCCCTGGGGGCCTCACTGCTGATGCTGGCGCCGGCGTTGCTGGGCATGCTCGCCGGGCAATGGCTGCGTCAGCGTATCAGCCCAGTGCTGTTCAAGCGGTGCTTCTTCATTGGCCTGGCCATGCTGGGCGCCCATCTGTTGCTCAACGGCTAGCAGATGATGGGCTAAGCATGTCTACCCGCTGGAACTCGAAATCCTGCGCCAGGTAGTCCATGCGCCGCTCAGCGAATGCGGTCATGTGGGGCAGCGCGGCGTGCACATCCAGCGCTGCTTTGTCAGCCCATACTTCGAAGAATACGAACAGGGTCGGGTCCTGCTGGTCGCGCAGCATGTGGTACTCGATGCAGCCAGGTTCCCGGCGGCTGGGCTCCACAAAGGGCCTGAACAGGTTTTCGAAAGCATCGGCCATTTCCGGCCGCGTCTTGGCCTTGAGGATGAACGCATATTGCTCAGTCATGAAAAGTCGCTCGTGTGAAGGAAGGGCAATGTTAGGGCAATAATAAAACCTGGATTCGTGCTTTTGGGTCACATGTATTGTGCGGCAACGAGGCTGTTTGCTGCATTCCACTGTCTATAACCTGCGGCCTCAACTTTTCACTGAGCCGGTCGCCGGCTATCAGAGGCCCAGCATGAAGCACATCCTTTTGCTCAACGGCGGCAAACAGTTCGCCCATTCTCACGGTCAGCTCAACCAAACCCTTCATGATGCAGCGCTGGCCCATCTGGACCATGCCGGGTTCGCGGTGCAGCAGACCTTCATCGACGGCGGTTACGACGCACCGGCCGAGGTAGAGAAGTTTCTCTGGGCCGATGTCATCATCTACCAGATGCCAGGTTGGTGGATGGGCGCGCCCTGGACGGTGAAAAAGTACATCGACGACGTGTTCACGGAAGGCCATGGCAGCCTGTACGCCAACGATGGCCGCAGCCGCTCGGACACCTCGCGCAAGTATGGCAGTGGTGGCTTGTTGCAAGGCAAGCAGTACATGCTGTCGCTTACCTGGAACGCACCGCAGCAGGCGTTCGATGCTGCAGACGATTTCTTCGAAGGCAAGGGTGTCGATGGGGTGTACTTCCCGTTCCACAAGGCCAACCAGTTTCTTGGCATGACCGGCCTGCCCACCTACCTGGCGGTGGACGTGATCAAGCGCCCGGACGTGCCGGTTGCGGTGGCAGGTTACCTGACGCATCTGGACAAGGTGTTCGGCAAGGCGATCTAATCCCGGCAGCTACCTGCCGCAGGCCTGAATGTGAAAACCCGATCCGAAGAGCTCCAGGTGTTCGTCGCTGTCATCGACTGCGGCTCCCTTTCCGCAGCCGCCGAACAGATCGGCCAGACCCCCTCGGCGGTCAGCCGCACCCTGGCACGCCTTGAGGCCAAGCTGGGCACCACGCTGGTGAACCGAACCACACGGCGCATGGACCTCACCGAAGAGGGGCGCTTCTTTCTCGAGCGGGCGCGGCAGGTACTGCAGCAGATGGACGACATGGAAGAACGCCTGGCGATCAACCGCCAGATGCCCACCGGGCGCCTGCGCATCAATGCGGCGGCGCCTTTCATGCTGCATGCCATCGTCCCGTGGGTTGGCGAGTTTCGTCAGCACTACCCTGGCATCGAGCTGGAGCTGAACACCGACGACCTGATCATCGACCTGCTGGAGCACAGCACGGATGTGGCGATCCGTATCGGTGAGCTGGCCGACTCCAGCCTGCATGCCCGTAGCCTGGGCAGCAGCCCGGTACAGGTGCTGGCCAGCCCTGCTTACCTCGCCCGTCAGGGGGTGCCGCTGCGGGTCGAGGACCTGCCCAGCCACAGCCTGCTGGGCTTCAGCCAACCCGAATCACTCAACCGTTGGCCCCTGCGCCATGCCCAGGGGGAGCAGTGGGGCATTCGCCCGGCGCTGACGGCCTCCAGCGGCGAAACCCTGCGCCAGCTGGCCTTGGCGGGGGAGGGCATCGTCTGCCTCTCGCATTTCATGACCCACGACGACATCCGCGCCGGGCGCCTGCAGGTATTGCTGGCAGACGCCAACAACGGCTATCGCCAGCCCATCCATGCCGTCTACTACCGCAATACCCAGCTGGCCCTGCGCATCCAGTGCTTCCTTGATTTCATCCAGCGCAAACTGGAAAAGTACGCCAGCCCAGTTGCCTGATCACGACATGGCCTGCCCGCCGACGGCGAAATTTCCGGGTGCCGATTGCACACCGGCGGCCCTTCGGCCTTACTGACAACTCGACAAAAACCAACACCAAGGAAGTGTCATGCGTATTGTCCCGTTCCAGTACCTGGCCCTGGCCGCCGCGATCCTCAGCTGCTCTTCGGTGCATGCCGTTGTGTTGGAAGGCGGCGCCGTCGCTGCTCCCGATGAGTACGGTGCAAAGGTGGCCGCCGACATCCTGAAGAAAGGCGGCAATGCGGTGGATGCTGCGGTGGCTACCGCCTTCACCCTGGCCGTCACCTACCCGGAGGCCGGCAACATCGGCGGGGGCGGCTTCATGACCCTGTTCGTCGACGGCAAGCCTTACTTCCTCGATTACCGTGAAGTCGCCCCGCGGGCGGCCACGCGCAACATGTACCTGGATGACAAGGGCGAAGTCATCGAGAACCTGAGCCTGGTCGGCGCCCGCGCAGCGGGTGTGCCGGGGACGGTGATGGGCCTGTGGGAGGCACACCACAAGTTCGGCAAATTGCCCTGGAGCGAGCTGCTGACCCCGGCCATCGGCTATGCCAAAAATGGCTTCAAGGTGGCGGAAAAACAGTACCAGTACCGCAACGATGCCCAAGGCATGTTCAAGACCGCCACCAACTTCAACGACTATTTCGGCAACATGAAGGTTGGTGAGCTGTTCAAGCAACCCGAAATGGCACAAACCCTGGAACGCATTGCCGACAAGGGTGTAAGCGAGTTCTACCAAGGCAAGACCGCAGACCTGCTGGTGGCGCAGATGCAGGCCGACAAAGGGCTCATCACCAGGCAGGACCTGCAGGACTACAAGGCTGTCTGGCGTGAACCGATGGCCGTGAGCTGGCGCGGTAACGTGGTGTATACCGCGCCGCCGCCCAGCTCTGGCGGGGTCGCCCTGGCGCAGCTGTTGGGCATCAAGGAAGACCGTGCCGCCGATTTCAAAGGCGTGGCGCACAACTCCGCGCAGTACATCCACCTGCTGGCCGAAATCGAGAAGCGGGTGTTCGCCGACCGTGCCGATTACCTGGGCGACCCGGCCTTCACTCAGGTACCTGTGGACAAGCTGGTCGCCAAGGCCTACCTGGCCAAACGCGCCGCCCAGGTCAACCCGAAGGCCATTTCTGATACGGAGCAGGTCAAGCCCGGCCTCGAGCCGCACCAGACCACGCATTTTTCCATCGTCGACAAGCAGGGCAACGCCGTCAGCAACACCTACACCCTCAACCTGGACTACGGCAGTGGCGTCGTGGTCAAAGGTGCAGGTTTCCTGCTCAATGATGAAATGGACGACTTCAGCGCCAAGCCCGGTGCGGCCAACGCGTTCGGCGTGGTAGGCGGCGATGCCAATGCCATTGCCCCCGGCAAGCGCATGCTGTCGTCGATGAGCCCCAGCCTGATGACCCGCGACGGGAAGGTGGAACTGGTGATCGGCACGCCGGGCGGTTCGCGGATCTTTACCTCGATCTTCCAGGTGATGAACAACCTGTACGACTACAACATGCCGCTGGAAAAGGCAGTGGCCGCGCAGCGCGTGCATCACCAGTTGCTGCCCAAGGACACGATCTACTACGACAGCTATGCCCCGTTGACCGGCCAGGTGGCCGATGACCTGAAGCAGATGGGGTACGTGCTTGAGGACCAAGGCTGGGAGATGGGCGACATCCAGGCGATCCGGGTAAACGGCGCCACGCTTGAAACCGCCTCCGACCCCCGCGGCCGCGGCGTGGGCCTACTGGTCAAGTAACCCCACGCCACGCCCGATCACACCCTGAACCGGCTCACCAACATCTGCAACTCCCCGCCAAGCCGCGCCAGCTCCACGCTGGACGCGGCTGTCTCATCGCTGGCTGCCGCCGTCTGCTCCGACACATCGCGCACATTCAGGATGCTGCGGCTGATCTCTTCCGCCACCGCACTCTGCTGCTCTGCGGCCGCTGCAATCTGCTGGTTCATCGACTGAATGCTCGACACCGTGCTGGTGATGCTCTCAAGCGACGACCCTGCCTTGCGCGCCAGTTCCACGCTGCTGTCGGTCAGCGAGCGGCTGCCCTGCATGGCATTGGCCACCTGCTGGGTGCCGTGCTGCAGGCTGGCGATGAGCTCTTCGATTTCTTCGGTGGATTTCTGCGTACGCTGGGCCAGGCCACGTACCTCGTCGGCGACCACGGCAAAACCACGGCCTGCCTCGCCGGCACGTGCCGCCTCGATGGCTGCGTTCAGCGCCAGCAGGTTGGTCTGTTCGGCAACCGACTTGATCACGTCCATTACACTGCCGATTTTCTGGCTTTCCTGCTGCAGCAGGTTCATGGCCTCTGTGGAACGGTGCATGTCTTCGGCCAGGCGCTCGATCTGGCCAATCGCTTCACCGACCACGCGGTCACCGGCACGGGCTTCGCCATCGGCCCCCGTGGCGGCGTGCGATGCCTGTTCGGCATTGCGCGCCACTTCCTGAACGGTAGCAGCCATCTCGTGCATGGCGGTGGCCACCTGGTCGGTCTCGACCTTCTGGCTGTTGGCCCCTGCGCTGGTCTGCTCGGTCACTGCCGACAGCTCTTCGGCGGCGCTGGCAATTTGCGTGACGCCATCACGAATCCCGCCAATCAGCTCGCGCAGAGTGGTACCCATGCGTGCGATGCCTTGCTGCAGCACACCCAGTTCATCGCGGCGGGTAACCCGCAGCTGCTCGGTAAGGTCGCCGCTGGCAATCCGCTCCACGGCCACCAGGGTGTCCTGCAACGGGCGAGTGATCTGGCGGGTGATCAGCACGGCCGCCAGCACACCGACCAGCAGCGCCAGCAATGTAGCCACGGCCTGCAGGGTGCGGGCCTGGCTGCTTTCGATGTCGCGACGCTCCAGCTGGATCTTGTACAGCGCATCGCTGGTCTTGACGATGTCGGCACCTTCTACCGTCATTTCTGCCCGGGCGACGTTGATGGTGGCGACGGCGTCGCGGAACTGGCGCGCAGCGTCACGGAACGCCAACACGGCGCGCTCCAGCGGCTGCAAGGTGGCCTCCTGGCCAGGTAATTCCCGCTTGAGGGTGTCCACCTCGGCCAGTGCAGCGTCCAGCTGACGCAACGCAGCCTGTTCGTTTTGTGCGGTGTTATCGGCAATGTAGCCGCGCACGTCGATGCGCACCTGCAACAGCTGCTGGCGGGTCTTGCTGATCAGTTGCTGCTGGGCCAGGCGCACGCTGTCGCCCTCGGCGCGTGCCATCACGGCCTGGCTCAATGCGTCCATGGCCTTGTCGGCCTGGGCAGAGGCGTTGTCCATGGCGGCGCGGGCAGTGCGGCCGGCGTCGTAGCCCTGGCGCATCTTGGCCAGCGAGACTTTGTAGGCGCTGATGGTTTCGCCCAGCTCGCCCAGCAACTTCACGTTTTCAGGGCTCTTGAAGGTATGCGCCAGGTAGGCCTGCTGCTTGCTGAATGTATCGAGCTTGGCCTGGGTATTGGCCGCTGCTGCGTCGTCACCGTTGGCGATCATGTATTGCAGCCGCGCGATGCGCAGGTCGGTCAGGTCCTTGTTCAGCTGGCTGATATCGCTCATCCAGTTGCTGCGGTCAATCAGGCTGCCCAGGCTGGTCCAGCCAGTGAGGGCCAGCACGCCGGTCAGGATAAGCACCAGGCCGAAGCCCAGGCCAAGTTTCAGGTTGACGCTGATGTTGGCAAACCAGCTGTTCATGCACGCACTCCAGAAGTTGTTTTTCGCTCTCTTGATCTTCGTTCGCAAGGCGTTGTTGTTCTGGATGCCCGCTGAATCGTGCTGGGTGTATCGGCAGCGAAAGGGGAAGCTGAAACGCTTTTTCAGCAAAACCGTAACAGGCGCGGGGTAAAGGGGCCGTTTGGCGGCCCCGGAGATCTCAAAGGTTGCGGGCGCTGAAGGTATCGCAGCTGTCTACTTCGCCCTGGGCGAAGCCGGCCTTGAACCAGCGCACCCGCTGCGCCGAGGTGCCGTGGGTGAACGAGTCAGGGACCACGCGGCCCTGGCCCTGTTGCTGCAACCGGTCATCGCCAATGGCATTGGCCGCGTTCAGGGCCTCCTCCACATCACCCGGTTCCAGCCAGTTCAGGCGCTTCTGCGCCTGGTAGGCCCACACACCGGCCAGGCAGTCGGCCTGCAACTCCTGGCGCACCAGCAGGCCGTTGTCGCCCTCCATGCGCTGGCCACTGCGGCGGGCGGCATCCACCTTGGCCGATACCCCCAGCAAGGTCTGCACGTGGTGGCCAATCTCGTGGGCGATCACGTAGGCCTGGGCAAAGTCACCTGCAGCGGCAAAGCGTGTTTCCATTTCACGGAAGAACGACATGTCCAGGTAAACGCGCTGGTCCGCCGGGCAATAGAACGGCCCGACCGCCGCCGAGGCAAAGCCACAGGCCGAATTGACCTGGCCGCTGAACAGCACCAGTTTGGGGTCGCGATACTGTTTGCCGGCCTGCGCGAACAGCGCCTGCCAAGTGTCTTCGGTATCGCCCAGGATGGACGCGACGAACTCGGCCTGCTGATCGTTGGCAGGTGGCGCCTTGCCAGAAGTGGCGGTGGGTGCCTGCTGCTGCATCTGGCCGGTCAGTTGGCCCAGGATCTGCAACGGGTCCTGGCCGGTCAGCCAGCCGATGCCCACGATCAGCAGAATGGCGCCGAGCCCCAGCCCTTTGCCGCCACCAAACCGCATCCCGCCGCCACCTGAGCCCCGGGCGTCGACCACATTGTCGCTACGTCGGCCTTTTCGCCATTCCATGAATGCTCTCCAGAGCCTGAAACAAGAAGATAAAGATTAGTCCACTGCACCGACAGGTGTCAGGCGCTTCTGTCATGCATAACCATTTGGTTAAGCCTCTTCGGCATGAATTCAATATTCATTGCATCCATGCTCCCTGAAACTGTAAGTCCGCCTGCCCCACCCAGGCGTTCCATAATTCCAAGAGAGGAAACCGGCATGCCCGCTCAGGACAACAGCCGCTTCGTGATCCGTGATCGCAACTGGCACCCCAAGGCCCTGACGCCTGACTACAAGACCTCGATCGCGCGCTCGCCGCGTCAGGCCTTGGTCAGCATCCCACAGTCGATCAGTGAAACCACCGGCCCTGATTTCTCCCACCTGGGTTTTGGCGCCCATGACCACGACCTGCTGCTGAACTTCAACAACGGCGGCTTGCCGATTGGCGAGCGCATCATCGTTGCCGGTCGCATTGTCGACCAGTATGGCAAGCCTGTGCCAAACACCCTGGTCGAAATGTGGCAGGCCAACGCCGGCGGCCGCTACCGCCACAAGAATGACCGCTACCTGGCGCCGCTCGACCCCAACTTCGGGGGTGTAGGCCGCTGCCTCACCGACCGCGACGGTTACTACAGCTTCCGTACCATCAAACCCGGCCCGTACCCCTGGCGCAATGGCCCGAACGACTGGCGCCCGGCGCACATTCACTTCGCCATCCGCGGGCCTTCGATCGCGACCAAACTGATCACCCAGCTGTATTTCGAGGGCGACCCGCTGATCCCGATGTGCCCGATCGTGAAGTCCATCGCCAACCCGCAAGCCGTGCAACAGTTGATCGCCAAGCTCGACATGAGCAACGCCAACCCGATGGATTGCCTGGCGTACCGCTTCGACATCGTGCTGCGTGGCCAGCGCAAGACCCACTTCGAAAACTGCTGAGGACCCCGCCATGCCAATCGAACTGCTGCCGGAAACCCCTTCGCAAACGGCCGGCCCCTACGTGCACATCGGCCTGGCCCTGGAAGCGGCCGGCAACCCCACCCGTGACCAGGAAATCTGGAACCGCCTGGCCAAGCCTGAGGCTGCCGGCGAACACATCGTGCTGATCGGCCACGTGTACGACGGCAACGGCCACCTGGTGCGCGATTCGTTCCTGGAGCTGTGGCAAGCCGATGCCAACGGCGACTACCAGGACGCCTACAACCTGGAGAACACCTTCAACAGCTTCGGGCGCACCGCAACCACCTTCGACGCAGGCGAGTGGACGGCGCACACGGTCAAACCGGGCGTGGTAAACAACGCCGCAGGTGTGCCGATGGCGCCGCACATCAACCTCAGCCTGTTTGCCCGCGGCATCAACATCCACCTGCACACCCGCCTGTATTTCGACGATGAAGCCGAGGCCAACGCCAAATGCCCGGTGCTCAACCTGATCGAGCAGCCCCAGCGGCGGGAAACCCTGATTGCCAAGCGCTGCGAAGTGGACGGGAAGACGGCGTATCGCTTCGATATCCGTATTCAGGGGGCAGGGGAGACGGTGTTCTTCGACTTTTAAGTAAAGGGGCGCTCGCTCCGTCCAGGCCAAGGCAATGCCTTGACGGAGTGGCCCCTCAGGCAGCCTGGTAATCAGCTGTTTACAGGCTTGAGGTCGAACGCATCGGCCTGGTACTGGAAGAGCAGGCAATCGGCTGCCGCGGTGCACCCGCTTTCGTGTACCAGGTCCGCCGGTAGCTTGTAGTACGACCCCGCCGGGAATTCGCTGCGTTTGCCATCGATCACTGCGTAAAACGTGCCGTGCAGTACTACTGTCGGCAGCACCTGGCTGTGCTGGTGCAGGCCATTGTCGGTCCCTTTTCTGAACCTGACATAGGCCGAATAAGGCCCGGTGCCAAAGATATCGCCCTCTACGTTCGCGTAGCTGACGGCGCCCTGGGTATTGGGCACCGCTTGCCGTGCGAGGGCGCTGCTGTCGGGTACCGACACGGTTTTTTCTGCCGCATTGATGCCTGTTGCCAGGGTTGCGAGCGCCATGCCCGCGACTATTTTCTGTAATGCCTTCATGTGAAATTCCTTCGCTGGATAACCCTGCAGCCAAGGCTAAAGTAACGCCATTCACACAGATACGTCCCTGCATGGCCAAGACCTGTGCTTATTTTGCACAGATCAAGCTTGCTACCTGGGTTGGGCGTAATAAGCCTGCACATACTCCAACAACGCCCGCACCTTGGGTGCCAGGTAGCGGCTTTGCGGGTAGACCGCGTAAAGGTTGCGCGCGGGCAACTTCCAGCCTTCAAGTACTGGCACCAGACGCCCGTCGAGCAACGCATCGTGCACGATGAAACGGTCGAAACTGGCAATGCCCAACCCGCCAATTGCAGCAGCGCGCAGGGCCATCGGTGAGTTGGCACTCAGGCGCCTGGGCATGACGATGTCGTGTTGTTCGCCATCCGCGCGGGTGAGCTGCAACCGCTGAGGGTGCGCAAGGTTGCTGTAGCCGAGCAGTGCATGGCTGCTCAGCGTACCCGGTGAGCTGGGCGCACCATGGCGTTTGAGGTAACCGGGGGCCGCGACCAGCATCACTTCGCTGGGCGCCAGCCGGCGAGCCACCAGGCTGGAGTCCGGCAGATGATCGGTGATCCGCAGGCACACATCGACTTCATCTTCGAGCATGTCGATAAAGCGATCACTGCAATTGAGCTCCACCTGCAGGCATGGGTGGCGTTCCACAAAGTCAGCCAGCCAGCGCCCCAGTTCCAGCTCGCCGAAGGCGGTTGGTACACCCAGGCGCAGGGTGCCCGTGGGTTGCTGCTGATGCTCGGAGAGCTCAAGCGTCATCGCTTGGACCTGCTCAAGGATAGAGACGCAGTGGCGATAAAAAAGTGTGCCCGCTTCGGTCAGGTGCAGGCGGCGTGTAGTGCGGGCAAGCAGTTGTGTGCCCAGCTGGCGCTCCAGTTGCTTCACCTGGCGTGACAGTACGGTGTGGGACTGGCCTGTACAGCTGGCCGCGGCGCTGAAGCTGCCGAGGTCGACGACCCGGCGAAAGGTGTGCATGGCGGCCAACTGGTCCATCTTCACGGGCTCCTGACAGGGCCGGTGGGCCGTAAGGGCCCAACCGACTAAGGGATCAGCGCCGAACCAGCAATACGCCGCTTTCCATATGGTGGGTGTAGGGGAACTGGTCGAACAACGCACAGCGTTCGATCCGGTGCGTATCGTGCAACTGGGCGATGTTTTGCGCCAGGGTTTCCGGGTTGCAGGAGATGTACAGGATGCGCTCGAAGCGCCGGGTGAGCTCGCAAGTATCCGGGTCCATGCCGGCACGCGGCGGGTCGACGAACACGGTGCCGAACCTGTAGCTGCCCAGGTCGATGCCCTCCAGGCGGCGGAACGGCCGCACGCCGTTCAATGCCTGGGTCAGCTCCTCTGCCGACAACCGCACCAGGCGCACGTTGCCCACAGCGTTTTCGTCCAGGTTGCTCAGCGCGGCATTCACCGACGTCTTGCTGATTTCAGTCGCCAGCACCTGGCGGGCGCGGGTGGCCAGCGGCAGGGTAAAGTTGCCGTTGCCGCAATACAGCTCCAGCAGGTCATCCTCGCGTTCGCCCATGGCGTCGAACGCCCAGCCGAGCATCTTCTGGTTCACCGCGCCATTGGGCTGGGTGAAGGCCCCCTCGGGCTGGCGATAGCTGAACACCCGGCCCGCCACATCGAGTTTCTCCATCGCATAGTCGCGGCCGATGACCAGGCGCTTGCCCTTGGAGCGGCCGATGATGCTGGCGCCCAACTCATCGGCAAGCTGCCGGGCGGCCGCTTCCCAGGCATCGTCCAGTGGGCGGTGGTAGCACAGCGTGATCATCGCGTCGCCGGCCAGCGTGGTCAGGAACTCGACCTGGAACAGGCGGTTGCCCAGCGCCTCGTTGCCCTGCCACGCAGCCTTCAGCCGAGGCATCAGGGCATTGATGGGGCGGCTGGCGATTGGGAAATCGTCGATCAGAATCGCCTTGTGCTTGTCCCCGGGCGCAAACATGGCGTAGTGGCGCTGGCCGTCCTCGCGCCACAGGCGGAACTCGGCGCGCAGGCGGTAGTGCTCGCGCGGTGAATCGAAAACGGCAGGCTCCGGCGCGCTGAAGGGCGCCAGCAGCTCGCGCAGCCGGGCTACCTTGGCGTCCAGCTGGCTGGCGTAGGAGGAGGGGTCGAAAGCGGCACTCATGCGTTGAACCAGCCCAGCTTGATGACGAACAGAATGGAAAGGATGACCAGCGCCGCGTTCAGGTCGCGATGGCGGCCACTGATCAGCTTGATGGCTGTCCAGGCGATGAAGCCGAAGGCGATACCATTGGCTATCGAGTAGGTCAGCGGCATGGCCAGGGCGGTGACCACCACCGGCGCGGCTTCGGTAACGTCATCCCAGTTGATTTCTGCCAGGCCCGAGGCCATCAGCACGGCAACGAACAGCAGGGCCGGTGCGGTGGCGAAGGCCGGTACGCTGCCGGCCAGCGGGGCGAAGAACAGCGCCAGCAGGAACAGCACGGCGACCACGATGGCAGTCAGGCCGGTGCGGCCACCTGCGCTCACGCCAGCGGCAGATTCGATGTAGCTGGTGGTGGTGGAGGTGCCCAGCAACGAACCGGCCATGGCGGCGGTACTGTCGGCGATCAGGGCGCGGCCCATCTTCGGCATGTGCCCATCCTTGCCCATCAGCCCGGCGCGCTTGGCCACGCCGATCAGGGTGCCGGAATTGTCGAACAGGTCGACGAACAGGAAGGCGAAGATCACGCTCACCAGCCCCACGTCCAGGGCGCCGGCGATGTCCAGCTGCAGGAAGGTAGGGGCCAGCGAAGGCGGCATGGAGACGATCCCGCCAAAGGGTGTGACGCCCATTGCAATGGCTGCCACGGTAACCGCCAGGATGCCGATCAGCACCGCGCCGCGCACTTTCAGCGCTTCCAGCCCCACGATCAGGAAGAAACCGAGGGTGGCCAGAATCGGCGCGGGCTGGCGCAAGTCACCCAGGCCCACCAGCGTGGCTGGGTTATCCACCACAATCCCCGCGTTATGCAGGGCAATCAGTGCCAGGAACAGCCCGATGCCCGCAGCGATGGCTGAGCGCAGGGGCAGCGGAATGCTGTTGACGATCCACTCGCGGATGCGAAAGATCGACAACAGGAAGAACATCACCGCCGACAGGAACACCGCGCCCAGGGCTACCTGCCAGGTGTGGCCCATGTGCAGCACCACGGTGTAGGTGAAGAACGCGTTCAGGCCCATGCCCGGCGCCAGGGCGATCGGGTAGTTGGCGATCAGGCCCATGGTGGTGGAGCCGATGGCGGCCGCCAGGCAGGTGGCGACGAACAGCGCCCCCTTATCCATGCCGGTCTCGCCGAGGATGCTCGGGTTGACGAACAGGATGTAGGCCATGGCCAGGAAGGTGGTGACGCCCGCCAGTATCTCGGTGCGCACATTGGTGTTGTGTGCTTTTAGTTGAAACAGCCTTTCCAGCATGCCCGCTCCCCGAGGCGCCCCCGGCGCCATGAATGTATCGACCCCATCAGCAAAGCACAGACCGTACCGGTTGCCGTGGTTTTGTGTGGGGTGGAAAAAAGCCGCGCATCATACCAGCATGCCAGGCGGGGGCCTATGGCCGTTGGGGAAAGGGTTTCGCACGGCGTGTGCCCGCGATCGGGCCGGTACAGGCCAACCCTTCAGCCCTCGTGCAAGCGATCGCGCTTGGCCAGTGTCGGGAACAGTTTAATCCACACCCCCGTCACCACCAGGGTGCCCACACCCCCGAGCACCACGGCAGGCACTGTGCCAAACCAGTGCGCCGTGACCCCGGATTCGAACTCGCCGAGCTGATTCGAGGCACCGATGAACAGCCCATTGACTGCGCTGACACGTCCACGCATTTCGTCCGGCGTCTCCAGCTGCACGAACGCCCCGCGGATCACCATGCTGATCATGTCGGCAGCCCCAAGCACCACCAGCACCGCCAGCGAGAACCAGAACGAGGTGGACAGGCCGAACGCGATGGTGGCCATGCCGAACACGCCCACCGCCGTGAACATGGTCCGCCCCACCTTGCGTTCGAACGGGAACCGGGCCAGCCACACCGACATCAGCAAGGCGCCCACCGCTGGCGCTGAGCGCAGCAGCCCCAGGCCCATTGGCCCGGTCAGCAGGATGTCCTTGGCGAACACCGGCAGCAGTGCCGTCGCCCCGCCCAACAGCACGGCGAACAGGTCCAGCGAAATGGCGCCGAGGATGTCTGGCCGGCTGCGGATGAAGCGGATGCCTGCCAGCAAAGACTCAAGGCTGGCGCGCCCGCGCTGGGCCACCTGGCCACGGGCCTGCAGGCTCAGGGTCAGCACGCAGGCGATGGCATACAGGGCGACCGTTGGCCCGTACACCCAAATGCTGCCAAAGGCATAGAGAAAACCGCCCACGGCAGGCGCCACGATGGTTGCCGACTGGGTCGCAGATGCCGAGGCTGCCACGGCCCGTGGGAACAACCCGGCCGGTACAACGTTGGGCAGCAATGCCTGTGTGGCGGGCATCTCGAACGAGCGGGTGGCCCCCAGCAGGAAGGCCAGGGCGAAGATCAGTTCGCGGGTGACATGGTCGGTAGCGCTGCCCACCGCCAGGGCCAGGGCGATCAGCCCCTGCAGGCTCTGGCACAGGGCCGCCACCTTGCGCCGGTCATAACGGTCGGCCACATGGCCGGTGTGCAACATGAACAGTACCCGGGGTGCGAACTCCACCAGGCCCACCAGCCCCAGGTCCAACACGTTGCCCGTTAACTGGTAGAGGTGCCAGCCAATGGCCACGGTGAGCATCTGGAAACCGCTGGCGGTAAACACCCTGGCCAGCCAGAAGGCCAGAAAAGGGCGGTGATGGCGCAACAACTGCGGCGCAGAATCAGACATCGGAACCCTTGACCTCGGCGCGTGGGGAAGGCTGCAGCCTATCATCTGTTTGTAACAAATGGTTGCTGTTTGCACGCCCGGGCATTTTTCCGCCGCATTTGGAACCGGGGTGGGGCAACCGGTCACGCGGCAAACCACCACACGGCCAGTTGGGCCTTTCGGGGCTATGCTTGCAGGCATATCGTTGATCTGGGTCAATCGTTGCAATCGTAACGATCCCGCGACGGTTCGGCCTTCTGGCCGTAATCCCTGCACATCGAACAGAACAATTCCAACGCGCCGTACTCGACTACGTGGGGGCAGTGGGGCGACGGTGCCACCGGCCCGATCGCCGGATTACCTGAAGAGGAAGCATTATGTTCGGTCTAGAGGCCCTGGATCTCGCCCGGATCCAGTTCGCGTTTACCGTATCCTTTCACATCCTGTTCCCGGCCATCACCATTGGCCTGGCAAGCTACCTGGCCGTGCTCGAAGGCCTTTGGCTGAAGACCGACAAACAGGTCTACCGGGACCTCTATCACTTCTGGTCGAAGATCTTTGCTGTCAACTTCGGCATGGGGGTAGTGTCTGGCCTGGTCATGGCCTACCAGTTCGGCACCAACTGGAGCCGGTTCTCCGAGTTCGCAGGTTCGGTCACCGGGCCGTTGCTCACCTACGAAGTCCTCACCGCGTTCTTCCTTGAAGCAGGCTTTCTGGGCGTAATGCTGTTTGGCTGGAACCGGGTAGGGCGTGGCCTGCACTTTTTCGCCACCTGCATGGTGGCGCTCGGTACGCTGGTGTCCACATTCTGGATCCTGGCCTCCAACAGCTGGATGCAGACCCCCCAGGGCCACGAAATCATCGATGGCCGCGTCATACCGGTGGACTGGCTGGCGATCATCTTCAACCCCTCGTTCCCGTTCCGCCTGATGCACATGGCCACGGCAGCCTTTGTCGCCACCGCCTTCTTCGTCGGTGCTTCGGCGGCCTGGCACCTGCTGCGCGGGCGCGACAACCCCTCGGTGCGCAAGATGCTGTCGATGGCCATGTGGATGGCCCTGATCGTGGCGCCCGTGCAGGCGCTGATCGGCGACTTCCACGGCCTGAACACGCTCAAGCACCAGCCGGTGAAAATTGCCGCCATCGAAGGCCACTGGGAGAACAAGCCGGGCGAGGCAACGCCGTTGATCCTGTTCGGCATCCCCGACATGCAGGCTGAAACGACTCGCTTTAAGGTCGAGATACCCGTACTCGGCAGCCTTATCCTCACCCACAGCCTGGACCAGCAGGTACCGGCGATGAAGGAATTCCCGCCCGAAGACCGGCCCAACTCCACCATCATCTTCTGGTCGTTCCGCATCATGGTCGCGCTCGGCATGCTCATGATTGCCGCCGGCTTGTGGAGCCTGTGGTTGCGCAAGGGTGGCAAGCTGTACACCTCGCGCCCGTTCCTGCATTTCGTCACCTGGATGGGGCCGTCCGGGTTGTTGGCGATTCTTGCCGGCTGGTTCACCACCGAAATCGGTCGCCAGCCCTGGGTGGTGTATGGGGTCATGCGCACCGCCGACGGTGTGTCCAACCACAGCTACACCCAGCTGGGCTTCACCTTGGTGGCCTTCGTGGTGGTGTATTTCGCCCTGTTCGGCACCGGCTTTGCGTACATGATGCGCCTGGTGCGCAAAGGGCCGCATACCGGTGAAGGGGACCAGCCGCGCCCGGGTGGGCCAGGCCAGCAACGTACGCCAGCACGGCCATTGTCCGCCGCCGACGACAGCAGTGATGCTGCCACTGCAGACCTGAGCAAGGGGAACTGAGCCATGGGTATCGATCTTCCACTGATCTGGGCTGTCATCATCATCTTCGGCGTGATGATGTACGTGGTGATGGACGGCTTCGACCTCGGCATCGGCATGCTCTTCCCTTTCGTTAAAGGTGAGCGTGACCGGGACGTGATGATGAACACCGTTGCTCCCGTGTGGGACGGTAATGAAACCTGGCTGGTACTGGGAGGTGCCGGATTGTTCGGTGCCTTCCCGATGGCGTACGCGGTGGTGCTCGAAGCCCTGTACCTGCCGTTGATGCTGATGCTGATCGGCCTGATTTTCCGCGGCGTGGCGTTCGAGTTCCGCTTCAAGGCCAGCGCCCAGCGCCGGCATCTGTGGGACAAGGCCTTCATTGGCGGCTCGCTGGTGGCCACGTTCTTCCAGGGGGTAGCGCTGGGTGCCTTCATTGAAGGTTTCAAAGTGGTGGACCGCCACTTCGCCGGCGGTACGCTGGACTGGCTGACACCCTTCAGCCTGTTTTGTGGCCTGGGGCTGATCGTGGCGTACTCGCTACTGGGCTGCACCTGGCTGATCATGAAGACCGAAGGGCCGCTGCAGGAGCAGATGCACAACCTTGGCCGCCCGTTGGCCCTGGTGCTGCTGGCGGTGATCGGCATCGTCAGCCTGTGGACACCTGTGGCCTATCCACAGATCGCCGAGCGCTGGTTCAGCATGCCCAACCTGATCTGGTTCATGCCGGTACCGGTGCTGGTGCTGGTGACCTTCTACGGGCTGTTCAAGGCAGTGGCGCGCAGCGCGAATTATGCGCCGTTCCTGCTGACCCTGGTGTTGATCTTCCTTGGTTACAGCGGCCTGGGCATCAGCCTGTGGCCGAACATCATCCCGCCGTCCATCTCCATCTGGGAGGCCGCCGCGCCGCCGCAGAGCCAAGGCTTCATGCTGGTCGGCACCTTGTTCATCCTGCCTTTCATCCTGGGTTACACCTTCTGGAGCTACTACGTGTTCCGCGGCAAGGTGACTCACGATCAGGGCTATCACTAGGAGGCTGAAAAATGACCAGTAACCAAGGTGCGGAGCAGAAGAAACCCTTGTGGCAGCGCCTGGGCTGGCTGCTGCTCATCTGGGCGATGAGCGTGGCGGCACTGGGTGTGGCGGCCTGGGTGATGCGGCTGTTCATGAGCGCAGCCGGGTTGACCACCCACTGAGCGCTGCCGGGGCTGCCAGGCAGCCCCGGCACCTTTATTTGCGCGCCTTGAGCACGACGAACTTGGGCGTTGCCGCCACCTGTTCCACACCGCGGAACAGGCGGGCAAGCTTGCTGTGGTAGCCCAGGTGGCGGTTACCCACGATGTACAGCGCGCCACCCACTACCAGCGCTTCGCGGGCCTGCTGGAACATGCGCCAGGCCAGGAAATCACCCACCACTTGTTGCTGGTGAAACGGTGGGTTGCACAGCACAACGTCCAGGGATTGCTTGTCGATCCCTGCCAGGCCATCGCCCGCCAGGAACGTGGCCGGGCGCTCGCCCAGGGCTGCCTGCCAGTTTTCTTGCGCGGACTGTACGGCCATGTAGGACTCATCGACCAAGGTATAGTGCGCGTCCGGGTTGGCCATGGCGCTGGCAATGGCCAGCACCCCGTTGCCACACCCCAGGTCTGCTACCCGGGCGCTGCCCAGGTTCCCAGGCAGGTGAGGCAAGAATGCCCGGGTGCCGATATCCAGCCCCTCTCGGCAAAACACGTTGGCATGGTTGACCAGCTCCAGCGCCGGTGCCTCCAGGCGGTAACGGCTGGGGTACGGTGAGCAGGCGAGCGGTTGCTGTGCGGGGGTTGCCGTCAGCAGCCGGGCTTTTTTCTGCGCCAGTGAGGCCTGTACTGGGCCGATGTATTTTTCCATCAGCTCGCCGGCGGCACGCGGCAGGTGCTTGATCATGGCGCCGGCCATCACCTGCGCGCCAGGGGCGAGGTGGCCTTGCAGGCGAATCAGCTGCTCTTCAAGCAATGCCAGGGTCTTGGGGACACGGATCAACACGCGGTCGAATTCACCTTGCCAATGCTCGCTGGCCGGTATGAACGGTACGCTGTCGAATGACACGCCTCGGCGCACCAGGTTCTTGCCCAAGGCAAGGTGTGCCAGGTGTGAATCGCCACTGCTGACCACCTGCACATGGCCGGCCAGGCTGGCCGCCAGGGCGCCAAAACTGTCATTGAGCACCAGCACTCGCCAGCCAGCCTGGGGCGCCTGCTGGTGCAACTGCTCGAGCAGGTATTCGTCGGCGGCGTCGAACGCCTGCAGCGGGTCGTTGGCCTGCTCGGGTTGACGGATCAGGTCGAGGGCAGCAAAAGGGGTGGTCAACAAGGGCATGGCGTCTGGCTCGGGTACGAATCTGCCCGTTGCGGTTCGCCGCGGGCTTTGCCGGGCGATTCTACAGCGCTTTGCCGAAGGTCGCAGGCTCGAACGTCAGATCCAGCCGCGCAGGGCTGCAATGGCCACGGCGCCAGCCTTGTTGGCCGCGTTGGTTTTGGTGATCACGCTGCGAATGTGAAAATTGACCGTGCTTTGCGACAGGGACAGGATGCAGGCCACGTCGGCGGCGGTTTTGCCGGCGGCGGACCACTTCAATACCTCAAGCTCCCGCTCGCTCATTTTCGGTTGAGGCGGGCAAAGTGCATCCAGATGATGCTCGGAGAGTACCGCATGCAGGGTGTGGCACATCCACTGGACGCTACCCGCCTTGTCGTACAGTTCGGCCGTTTCGATTCTGCCAGCGGGCCTGGCCACGCTCATTTGGCTTTCGTTGTGCTGCAAGTCGTGAAGTGACTGTGTCCAGCCGTGCCGAAGGCCATGCTGGCATGCCGCCTCGCGCACATGAGGGGCTTCTTTGTAGAGTTCGTCAGTCCACAGTACGGGTGTGGTGGAGGTGTGGCTGGCGATACTGGCGCTGTCCTGCTTGTAGAAGTCTTCATCCTGGTAGCACAGGATCCAGTCGCTCGGGTAATTGCTATAGAGGTAGAAGTGCGGGGTTTGGGTGGCGATCTGTATTCGCAGGTTCAGGCCGAGGTAGTCGAAGTCCAGATCCTGGGTAAGGTGCACAGCGATATCGAACAGTTTCCGCGGGTGGCGCTCGCTCACAAAGGCGTGAAGATGCTCTGGCTTCCAGTGAAACATCTGAAGTCTCCAGTGGGCATCGGAGCCCAATCCGTATGGGTGCCGGTTTGAGTGTAGGAAACGTTTCAGCCCATCGTTGGTACATTTGGCTATAGCAGGCGGGCTTTCTGTGACCGAATGTGCCGCGAACGGCACTAGGCCCCACAAAGCAGTGGTTTTTATCCAGACTACTTTGCGCGACACTGTATGGACCCCGCATTTGGAGCCCGACATGACCGCCAGCGCTGAGAAATTCACTCGTCAGACCCTGCTCGATGTTCAGCCTTTGACGCCGAACCTGTTCAGCCTGCGAGTCACGCGCGATGCGGGCTTTCGCTTCCGCTCGGGTCAGTTTGCCCGCCTGGGGGTGAGCAAGGCCGATGGCAGTGTGGTGTGGCGAGCCTATTCGATGGTCAGCGCGCCGCACGACGAGTACCTCGACTTCTTCTCCATCGTAGTACCCGATGGCGAATTCACAAGCGAGCTGAGCCGCCTGGGGGCAGGCGACACGCTGTTGATAGACCGCCAGGCATTCGGGTTCCTGACGCTTGACCGCTTCACCGGCGGGCGCGACCTGTGGCTGTTGGCAACGGGTACCGGCATCGCGCCGTTCATGTCGATCCTGCAGGACTTCGAAGCCTGGGAGCGTTTCGACAACATCAAGCTGGTGTATTCGGTACGCGAGGCCAAAGAGCTGGCATACGTCGATGAAATCAACGCCCTTGAGCAGCGTGATTACCTGGCGGAGTTCGCCGGCAAACTGCAGTTCATTCCTGTAGTCACCCGCGAGCAGCACCCCGGCGCGCTGGACCAGCGCATCACTACCCTGATCGAGAACGGTGAGCTGGAGCGGGCAGCTGGGTTGGCGCTGTCACCCGAGCACTCGCGCATCATGCTGTGCGGCAACCCTGAGATGATCGATGAGACGCGCAAGGTGCTCAAGGCGCGCGACCTGCAGTTGAGCCTGAGCAAGCGCCCTGGCCAGGTCGCGGTGGAAACCTACTGGTAATTACTGCCTGCGAACGGCGGGCGCCGCTCGCAGGGTACTGCCTCAAGGGCGGTTTTTGAGCAGGTCGCGGATTTCGGTAAGCAGCGTTTGCTCAGGCGACGGAGCAGGCGGCACGCTTGGCGCCACCGCTTCTTCGCGCTTGAGGCGGTTGATGGCCTTCACGCCCATGAAGATGGCGAAGGCGATAATCACGAAGTCGATGACGGTCTGGATGAACTTGCCATAGGCCAGCACCACCGCCGGGATATCGCCCTGAGCAGCTTTCAGGGTGATGGCCAGGTCGCTGAAATCGACACCGCCGATCAACAGCCCCAGTGGCGGCATGACCACATCCCCAACGAAGGACGAGACGATCTTGCCGAAGGCCGCGCCGATGATGATACCGACCGCCATGTCGACGACGTTGCCTTTGACCGCGAAGGCCTTGAACTCACTGATCATGCCCATGTATCTATTCCTTTGTAACAAATGGTGAGGTAAACGCAGTGTAAGCCACTTAAACGCTTCATGCGCTGCATTCAGGGGTAGTGACTACGGTCGCAACGAATAGTTTTGTCGCATCCCTGGCCCGCCAGGGCACGTTCGCTACGTTATCATTCAGGCTTTTTTACCCGGAGACACTCCCCATGGCCAAGGCCAAGCGCATGTATGGTTGCACCGAGTGCGGCGCGACCTTCCCCAAATGGGCTGGGCAATGTGGCGAATGCGGGGCCTGGAACACCCTGGTCGAAACCATGATCGAAAGCGGGGGTGCGGCAGCGCCAAGCAGTGGGCGTGCGGGCTGGACCGGGCAGCAGGCGCAGATCAAGACCCTGGCCGAAGTCAGCGTCGAAGAGATCCCGCGCTTCACCACCAGCAGTACCGAACTGGACCGCGTGTTGGGTGGCGGGCTGGTGGACGGCTCGGTGGTGCTGATTGGCGGTGACCCGGGTATCGGCAAGTCGACCATCCTGTTGCAGACCTTGTGCAACATCGCGGTGGGCATGCCTGCGCTGTATGTCACCGGCGAAGAGTCCCAGCAGCAGGTGGCCATGCGCTCGCGGCGCCTGGGGCTGCCCCAGGACAAGCTCAAGGTCATGACCGAAACCTGCATCGAAACCATCATTGCCACGGCGCGCCAGGAAAAACCGCGGGTGATGGTAATCGACTCGATCCAGACCATCTTCACCGAGCAGCTGCAGTCGGCGCCGGGCGGTGTGGCCCAGGTGCGTGAAAGTACTGCATTGCTGGTGCGCTACGCCAAACAGAGCGGCACGGCCATTTTCCTGGTGGGCCATGTGACCAAGGAAGGCTCGCTGGCAGGCCCGCGGGTGCTGGAGCACATGGTCGACACGGTGCTGTATTTCGAGGGCGAGTCCGACGGCCGCCTGCGCCTGTTGCGGGCGGTTAAGAACCGCTTTGGCGCGGTCAACGAACTGGGCGTTTTCGGCATGACCGACCGCGGCCTGAAGGAAGTGTCCAACCCATCGGCGATTTTCCTCAACCGCACCCAGGAAGAAGTACCCGGCAGTGTGGTGATGGCGACCTGGGAGGGCACGCGGCCGATGCTGGTGGAGGTGCAGGCGCTGGTGGATGACAGCCACCTGGCCAACCCGCGCCGGGTCACGTTGGGGTTGGACCAGAACCGCCTGGCCATGCTGCTGGCGGTGCTGCACCGGCATGGGGGTATTCCGACCCACGACCAGGACGTGTTCCTCAACGTGGTCGGCGGGGTCAAGGTGCTGGAAACCGCATCAGACCTGGCCTTGCTGGCGGCGGTAATGTCCAGCTTGCGCAACCGGCCGTTGGCCCACGGCCTGCTGGTATTCGGTGAAATCGGCCTGTCGGGCGAGGTGCGGCCGGTGCCCAGTGGGCAGGAGCGCCTGAAAGAGGCGGCCAAGCATGGCTTCAAGCGTGCCATCGTGCCCAAGGGCAATGCCCCCAAGGAGGCACCGGCCGGGCTGCAGGTCATTGCGGTCACCCGGCTGGAGCAGGCGCTGGATGCACTGTTCGAATAATGGTGGGCGCCCAAATGCCCCAGGCCTAATTGGCCCGAAACAAACGTAGGAGCGAGCGCAGCTCGCGATGC
>NZ_JACVVF010000036.1:0-45881 GCF_016648095.1 Pseudomonas sp. S32 | reverse complement strand
CGTAGGAGCGAGCGCAGCTCGCGATGCGCCGCGCGGGCGGCGCTCGGTCTGTGCACCACCGCACAAACCACGTCATACACCTGGCCGCCATCACACGATCTAAGCCAAAGCCCGCGCAGGCTTCAATCGCTAGCAAGCGCCCACCTGGCGTTAGTGCTCGGCCACCGCTGCCCGCTTAACCGCCTCGTTGCCGTGTTCATCCACCACCCGCATCGGCACTTCATTGCCCTCGGCGTCGAACAGCTTGCCGTCCTTGAAGTAGTCGCCATCACGCAGCGCAGAAATGTCCGAATACTCGATGGTGCGCTCGTAAGCGGCGGCGAACACCGACTGCTGGTCCGAGTTGCCCGTGGTGAAGTGGTTGAAGATCAGGTTCAGCAAAATGGCCATGATCGCCGCCGAGCTGATGCCGGAGTGGAAGATGGTTTCGAACCAGTTGGGGAAGTGGTGATAGAACGTGGGTGCCGCGATCGGGATCATGCCGAAGCCCAGTGATGCAGCAACGATGATCAGGTTCACATTGTTCTTGTAGCTGACCTTCGACAGCGTACGGATGCCACTGGCGGCCACGGTGCCGAACAGCACGATACCCGCACCACCCAGTACCGGCGTGGGCACGGCGGCAATCACCCGCCCCATGATTGGCAGCAGGCCAAGCACCACCAGAATCACACCGCCGGTGGCCACCACGTAGCGGCTGCGCACGCCTGTCACCGCCACCAGGCCAACGTTCTGGGCGAAGGCGCTCTGGGTGAATGAGCCAAAGATTGGCGCCAGGATGCTTGATGCCATGTCGGCACGCAGGCCGTTGCCCAGGCGCTTGGAGTCGACCTTGGTGTCGATGATTTCACCCACGGCCAGAATGTCCGCCGAGGTTTCCACCAGGGTCACCATGATCACGATGCACATCGACAGGATGGCGGCGACGTGGAATTCAGGCATGCCGAAGTGAAACGGGGTAGGGAAGGCGAACACCGGGCCTTCGGTAACCTTGCCGAAGTCGGCCATGCCCAAGGCCCAGGCAATCAACGTGCCCACTACCATCGCCAGCAATATCGACAACCGCGAAATGGTCGCGCTGCCCAGCTTGCTCAGCAGCAGCACAATGGCGAAGGTCAGGGCGGCCAGGCCGATATTGGCCACGCTGCCGAATTCTGGCGAGGCGCTGTTGCCGCCCATCACCCAGCGCGCGGCCACTGGCATCAGGGTCAGGCCGATGGTGGTGATGACAATGCCCGTCACCAGTGGCGGGAAAAACTTGGTGATGCGCGAGAACACCGGGGTAATCAGAAAGCCGATCAGCGAGGCCGCCATCACCGCGCCCAGCACACCGGGCAGGCCACCGCCGCCCTCGCTGCTGAGAATGGCGCCCATGGTCGCCACGCCGGCAAACGACACCCCCTGCACCAGCGGCAACTGGCAGCCGAAAAACGGCAGCCCAAGGGTTTGCAGCAGGGTCGCCAGGCCACCGGCAAACAGAGAGGCGGCGATCAGCATGCCGATCTCTGCAGGGTTGAGGCCTGCTGCCTGGCCTAGGATCAGCGGCACCGCGACGATGCCCCCGTACATGGTCAGAACATGCTGCAGCCCATAGGCCAGGTTCGCACCCAGGCCGAGGTTTTCGTCCTCCGGACGCGGGGTGGGAGACGTGCTAGGGGACGTGGTCATTGAGCAGGCTCTCTGTTTATTGTTGTGTGGCTACTGTAGACATTTCAATCCATGGATTGCCACACAAATTGTATACAATATTTAGATCCAAGCGCGCGGGCAGGTGCCTGCAAAGCGCTTGGAACCCAATGCAGGAGCCGTACCAATACGCTGAATGCGGGCCTAGAGGGGTGTGTACAAATACAGCCCAACCGCAGCCAAAGCTGTCTAGACGGACAGGAAAGTCAGCTTGAGGGGGATGTTAGCTAGCTAAGAGATTTCATTATTCGATCAGTTGTCGCAGTTCGCGCATCATTTCGGTGCCGTCGGCCAGGTTCAATTCCACAAGACGGTGCAGGTGGCTCATCGAGTCGAGGTCGATGTACAGGCAGATAAAGCCCAGCCGATCTGGCTCTTCATGGCGCAGCTCCACTTGCATGTGCACCCGCTCCTCGGGGCCCAGGTGGATGATGGCGTCGAAATCCTGGGTGAGGTCGGCGCTCCAGTTGGCAGGCCGCTGCACCAGCAGGCCTTTGAGTGACAAGTCCAGCAGGGTGGCTGGCCAGCGCTGTTGGCCCTGGCACAGTTCAGTGGGCGCATCGAAATCGATACGCAGGAAGCGGCGGCGTTCAGGGTGGTTGCTCATGATGCAGGCCTCGCATGACATCCGGAGTCGAATGAATTCTGCCTGGTCGGCTTAGTGCGCAATCCTTTCGGAAAGGCTCTATTCCCAAGCAAGTGTGGCAATGCGCGATGACTCGCCCTAGACTCGATGGGCGGTCTTTCCAATCCACCAGCTGGAATCAAACCATGAACAACAATAATAGCCTGCTACGCCACCTACCGTGGCTGGCGCTGGCAGTCCTGGGAGCCTGCGCACTGGGCGTGGTCGCCCTGCGTCGCGGCGAGGCGATCAACGCCTTGTGGATCGTGGTCGCGGCAGTGGCCATCTACCTGGTTGCCTATCGCTACTACAGCCTGTTCATCGCCACCAAGGTGATGCAACTCGACCCGCGCCGTGCCACACCGGCGGTGCTCAACAACGATGGCCTGGACTACGTCCCCACCAACAAACACATCCTGTTCGGCCACCACTTTGCCGCCATCGCGGGCGCAGGCCCCCTGGTCGGCCCGGTACTGGCCGCGCAGATGGGCTACCTGCCCGGTACCCTGTGGCTGATTGCCGGCGTAGTGCTGGCCGGTGCCGTGCAGGACTTCATGGTCCTGTTCATGTCCACCCGCCGTAATGGCCGCTCGCTGGGCGACATGGTCCGCGAAGAAATGGGCCGTATCCCAGGCACCATCGCCCTGTTCGGCTGCTTCCTGATCATGATCATCATCCTGGCAGTGCTGGCGCTGATCGTGGTCAAAGCCCTGGCAGAAAGCCCCTGGGGCATGTTCACGGTAATGGCGACCATCCCGATCGCGATGTTCATGGGCATTTACATGCGCTACATCCGCCCGGGCCGCATTGGCGAGATCTCCATTATCGGCGTGGTCCTGCTGCTGCTGTCCATCTGGCTTGGCGGGCAGATTGCCGCCGACCCGGTATGGGGCCCGGCGTTCACCTTCACCGGCGTGCAGATCACCTGGATGCTGGTGGGCTACGGCTTCGTTGCTGCCGTGCTGCCGGTGTGGCTGGTACTGGCACCGCGTGACTACCTGTCCACCTTCCTCAAGATCGGCACCATCGTCGGGCTTGCCATCGGCATCCTGATCATTGCGCCCGAGCTGAAGATGCCGGCCCTGACCCAGTTCACCGACGGCACGGGCCCGGTGTGGAAGGGCACCCTGTTCCCGTTCCTGTTCATCACCATCGCCTGTGGTGCGGTTTCGGGCTTCCATGCGCTGATCTCCTCGGGCACCACGCCCAAGCTGCTGGATAACGAAACCAACGCACGCTACATCGGCTACGGCGGCATGCTGATGGAATCGTTCGTGGCGATCATGGCCATGGTCGCGGCCTCGGTGATCGAGCCGGGCGTGTATTTCGCCATGAACAGCCCGGCCGCCGTGGTAGGTGCCGACGCGGTTTCGGTGGCGCAGACGGTCAGCAGCTGGGGCTTCCTGATTACGCCGGAACACCTGGAAGCCGTCGCCCGTGACATTGGCGAACACACCATCCTGGCCCGTGCCGGCGGTGCGCCAACGCTGGCGGTGGGTATTGCGCAAATTCTGCACCAGGTGTTGCCGGGCGAAAACACCATGGCGTTCTGGTACCACTTCGCCATTTTGTTTGAGGCGCTGTTCATCCTTACCGCAGTGGATGCCGGTACTCGCGCCGGGCGCTTCATGCTGCAGGACCTGCTGGGCAGCTTCGTGCCGGCGCTCAAGCGCACCGAATCGTGGGGTGCAAACCTGTTGGCTACCGCAGGTTGCGTGGCGATGTGGGGCTACCTGCTGTACCAGGGCGTGATCGACCCACTGGGCGGTATCAACACGCTGTGGCCGCTGTTCGGTATCTCCAACCAGATGCTGGCCGGTATTGCCCTGATGCTCGGCACCGTGGTGCTGATCAAGATGAAGCGCCAGCGCTATATCTGGGTCACCCTGTTGCCGGCTGCGTGGCTGCTGATCTGCACCACCGCTGCGGGCCTGATCAAGCTGTTCGACCCGAACCCGGCTGTGGGCTTCCTGGCCCTGGCCAAGAAGTACAGCACCGCGCTGGACGCCGGCCAGGTACTGGCCCCGGCCAAGGACATCGGGCAAATGCAGCACGTGATCTACAACGCCTACACCAATGCCGGGCTGACCATCCTGTTCCTGGTGGTGGTGTTCAGCATTCTGTTCTTCGCGATCAAGGTGGGTTACGCCGCCTGGGGCCGCAAGGAACGGACCGACAAGGAAACCCCGTTCCAGGCTTTGCCTGACGCTTGAGAGGACTGCTGCGATGTTCAACGACCTGGGTCGACTGGGGAAATACCTGGGGCAGGCAGCCCGCCTGATGGTCGGCATGCCCGACTACGACAACTATGTCGAACACATGCAGAAGACGCACCCCGACAAGCCGGTGATGAGCTACGAGGCGTTCTTCCGTGAACGCCAGGAGGCCCGTTACGGAGGCAAGTCCGGGCCCAAATGCTGTTGAACCCCAGGCGTTGACCTGTACTGGCCTCATCGTCGGCTTGCCGGCGATGAGGCCCTTTGTTTTTCCGCTCAGGAGATTTTCTGCGTGCAGACGCCCATTCCCGTCACCGTCCTCACCGGCTTCCTTGGCGCTGGCAAGACGACCTTGCTCAAGCACATGCTCAAGGCCGAACACGGCCTGAAGCTTGCGGTCATCGAAAACGAATTCAGCGAGGCCGGCATTGACAGCCAGCTGCTCGGTGACCAGCCGGTACAGGTGATGACCCTGGCCAATGGCTGCGTCTGCTGCAGCATCCATGGCGACCTCACCCGTGCCCTGTACCTGTTGCTGGAGCGGCTGGATGCCGGTGAGATCGCGTTCGACCGCCTGGTGATCGAGTGCACAGGCCTTGCCGACCCGGCACCGGTTGCGCAAACCTTTTTCGTCGACGAGGAATTGCGTGAGCGTTACATCCTCGACGGCATCATCACGCTGGTGGACGCGGCCCATGCCGAACTGCACCTCACCCAGGCCATCGCCCAGGCCCAGGTCGGCTTTGCGGATCGCCTGCTGTTGAGCAAAACCGACCTGGTCGAGCCAGACGCCGTGCTGGCGCTGCGCGAGCGGCTTGGCCGCATCAACGGGCGGGCGGCCATTCATGTGGTGGAGCACGGCCGCATTTCCCTGGCCGAGCTGCTGGATGTGCGTGGCTTCAACCTCAACCCGGACCTGGGCGCCAACCTCAAGCCTGCCCTGCGCCCGGTGCTCAAGCCGGCCACGCCGGACCGTATCGCCACCCTGGTGCTGCGCACCGATACGGCGCTGGACATCGACCGCCTCAGCGACTTCATGAACGGCCTGCTGGAAACCCATGGCAAGCAGTTGCTGCGCTACAAAGGGGTGCTCAACATCGCGGGGGAGCCACGCAAGCTGGTGTTCCAGGGGGTGCTCAAGCTCTACGGCTTCGACTGGGATGCCGAGTGGGCCGAGGGCGAGGCCCGCGAGAGCGTGATGGTGTTCATTGCCGACGACCTGCCCGAGGCTACGATCCGGGCTGGCTTCGAGGCGCTGACTGCGGCGTAGCACGCGTGGCCGGGGCCCCGAACCACTGGGGCCATGAACTGCGGTGACGGGTGTGCTCCTCGATACAGGGGATCAGGCGTTCGGCCAGTACCGCGGTCTGCTGCACGGCCTTGGCTGTGCGGTATTTCACGCTGTGGATGCACTCGCGGTCGCCGAATTCGCAGCGGTTCAGTGCCGTGCCGCCGCAGGGGCCATTGGCCAGGCCCTTGGGGCAGGTTTCCGGGCAGATATACAGCGTGTCCTCAAGGCGGCAGCGGCCACAGGTGTCGCAGCCCAGCAGCGGGCGCTTCACCGCGCGTTCTGCCGTGTGCAACACCTGAGCGCCCAGGCGTGTGGACCACACCGGCTGGCGCACCGCCCAGCCGAAAGCCTGGCTCAGGCCATTGCGGCGGCTGAACAGCAGTGAGTGCATGCCGTGCATCAGGTGGTAGCGCGCCTGCTGCGTGAGGGTGGCGGTCACCCGCGACTCCCCCTGGCGCCACGCGGCCTGTGGCGGGTGGAACGTGACGGCAGGCAGGCCTGGCATTTGCCAACTGGCCTGCCAGGCGGGTGCCCACTGCGCCATGTCGGTTATCTGTGCCTGCCAGTGCTCCAGCCGCGCCTCCAGCGCCAGCAACTGGCTGATCTCGTGAATGCCCGACAGGTGCACCCCGGCATAGCCCATCAGCTTCACGCCAATCACCTGCAAGGCCAGCCGGTCAACGCTGCGGGCCTGGGCAAAGGCCTTGGATTGCGCCGCCTCGGCTTCGAGCATGTGCCGCATGGACGGTGTGACGGTAACCCCGGCGACGTGATCGAGCATGTTCGCCCGGCCTTGGGTCAGGCCCATCAGGCAGGCCAGTAGCGGTTTGGGCGCAGGCTGGCGGCGCATCCAGTGCATGGCCTCCTGGTGTTTGCCCGCATCGAAGCCCAGTTGCAGCGTGAAGAAGTCGGCCCCTGCCGCGAGCTTTTTCTCGGCCTTGAAGTACTGCGCCGCGCCTTCTTCCTCACAGTACTTGAACGGGTTGAGGGCGGCGCCCAGTAACCAGTGTGGGTACGCCTGACGCGCGATTTGCAGCGCCGCGACCGACTCCAGGTAACGCACCGGGCGTTCGCCTGGCTCATGCCCAGGCAGGCGGTCGCCCGTCAGTACCAGCAACTGATGCAGGCCGGCCGCGTCCATGCGCTGCAACTGGGCGAGCAGGTGGTGCCGCTCCCGGTCCTTGCCGGAAAAGTGCGGCAATGCCGGTACCGGGTTGCTGAACGAGGCCAGGGCGTCGAGCGGGGACATGTCCAGAGGGCTGCCGACCCGGTCACCGATAGCGACGGTCATCGGCCAGCCGCACAGGTGCCCGCGGGCCAGGATCGCGTCCATGGTCGCGAAACGTTCAGCCGAAGGCTTGGGGACGAATTCCATCACGCAGACGAAGCGCTGTTCGCGCAATGCGGTTTTCAGCACGTTCATGGGGCCGGGCACCTGACTAAACAGGCTGACATTGTGCGGCAGATGCACCTCGCGGTCATGTCCGGTTGCGTACGGCGGTGATCTGTTTGAGACACCGGTTTTGCCTGCGCCGGTCATGACGGTGCCATCTGTACTGCGGGGGCCATCATGAGCATTTTTTGGATTCATCTCAAATTTAATGAGTTTGTCTCAAACAGCCCCTGCCCGGACAATTCCCTCATTCTTTTGATACCTCGAGGGGCAAGACATGGCACTGGCGCACAACCTGGGCTTCCCACGCATCAGCGACGATCGCGAACTGCGTGCCCGCCATTGGCAGGCGCAGAAAGAAGCCGGTATCGAGCTGCTGCCCGTCGGGGATACCGCCTGGTACTACCAGCGCCCTGACGTCGTCGACGCCCAGGCATCCGTGCTCGCTGGGCATCTGGAACCGCTTTTTCAGGAGGTGACAGAAGCCATCGCCCTGGGCCATGCGGTCAAGCCGGTGCTGGTAGGCCCTTTGACGCTGCTGTGGCAGGGCGAGGAAACCGGCTTCGACTCGCTGGAACGGCTCGACAGCCTGCTGCCTGAATATGACCAGGCCCTCAACCAACTTGCCGTGTTGGGTGTGGAATGGGTGCAGATCGATGAGCCCATTCTTGCCCTTGAACTGCCCCAGGCTTGGAAAAACGCCTACGAGCGTGTCTACAACATCCTCCAGCGGGCGCCCTTGAAAAAACTGATTGCCACCTGCTCCGGTGCCTTGGGCGGCAACCTGGGCCTGGCGGCGAACCTGCCGGTCGATGGGCTTCATATCGACCTGGTTCAGGCGCCCGAACAGTACCTGAGCGTGCTCGACCGCCTGCCCGCCTACAAGGTGCTGTCGCTGGGGTTGGTTGATGGCCGCCATGCATCACCTGGCGACCTGACGCAGCTTCAGGATGTGCTGCGCGATGCCCATGACAGGCTGGGCGAGCGGCTCTGGCTGGCACCCTCATGCTCGCTGCTGGACAACCCGCTGGAGCAGGCTGTGCACAAATGCCGGCAGGTGGGGGCGTTGGTGCATGCGGTGAACACGTCTGCCACCCCTACACCTCGCTAGTGCCTACCGGCGTTCAAGGGCCAGGGCAACCCCTTGGCCGCCGCCGATGCACAGCGTCGCCAGCCCTTTGCGGGCATCGCGTTTGATCATCTCGTGCAGCAAGGTCACCAGTACCCGGCACCCGGACGCGCCAATCGGGTGGCCAAGGGCAATGGCACCGCCATTCACATTCACCCGCGTCGCATCCCATTCAAGCGCCTTGCCTACCGCCAGCGCCTGGGCCGCGAAGGCCTCATTGGCTTCGATCAGGTCCAGGTCGGCCAGCTGCCAGCCAGCCTTTTCCAGGCAACGCTGGGTGGCCGACACCGGGCCGATACCCATGATCGCCGGGTCTACCCCCGCGCTGGCGTAAGCCGCCACCCTGGCCAGTACCGGCAGGCCCAGCGCCTCGGCTTTGGTTGCGCTCATCAGCAATACCGCTGCGGCACCATCATTCAGGCTGGACGCATTACCTGCCGTGACGCTGCCATCCTTCTTGAAGGCCGGGCGCAGTTTGCCCAGCGACTCGGCCGTGGTACCCGCGCGAGGCTGTTCGTCACGGGCGAATACCGTGGGGTCGCCCTTTTTCTGCGGCAGCACGATCGGGGTGATTTCATCATCGAAGCGGCCCGCCTCGATGGCGGCCACGGCCTTGCGCTGGGATTCTGCAGCAAAGGCGTCCTGCTGTTCGCGGTTCAGGCCATAGCGTTCCACCAGGTTCTCAGCCGTGATGCCCATGTGGTAGTCGTTGAAGGCGTCCCACAAGCCATCGGTGATCATGCTGTCGAGCAGTTGGCCATGCCCCATGCGCTGGCCTGTGCGGGCCGAGGGCATCACATAGGGCGCCAGGCTCATGTTTTCCTGGCCACCGGCAACCACCACGTCGGCGTCACCGCAGCGGATGGCCTGGGCGGCCAGGTGCAAGGCCTTCAGGCCCGACCCGCATACCTTGTTCAAGGTCAGTGCCGGCACGCTGTAGGGCAGGCCAGCCTTGACCGCCGCCTGGCGCGCCGGGTTCTGCCCTGCGCCCGCGGTGAGTACCTGGCCCAGGATCACCTCGTCGACCTGCGCAGGGTCCAGCCCGGTCTGCTCCAGCAGGCGCTTGATCACGGCGGCGCCTAGGTCCACGGCAGGGACGGCCGCCAGTGCGCCCTGGAAACTGCCGATGGCGGTGCGGGTTGCGGCAACGATGACCACGTCGTTCATGTTGTTGTTCTCCGTGCGGGTACGTTAAACACCCAGCATCGTCTGCCTGGGCTCATTTGTTAAGTTTGATTTTCTTGTGGATTGATAGCCAAACCCAATCAATCCGCAGGCCCCCGGCGCTTGCGCCCAGCGTGGTTTCGCGCCAGCAGTGCGCCTCGGGTTTTGAATCGCCCCGTTCACCCCTTAATATGTGCCGCATCATCTGCGGGGGGAGTCTCACCCTCTGTTAAACGAGAGCGCCATGGTGTGGCGCTTTCCCGGCATCAACCTGACGAGGTACAGACATTGGCCATCATTCATCCCAAGGTCCGCGGTTTCATCTGCACCACGACTCACCCGAAGGGCTGCGAGCTCAACGTTCGTGATCAGATCGAAGCCACCCGTAAGCTGGGCGTGCGCGAGGATGGTCCGAAGAAGGTCCTGGTAATCGGTGCGTCCAGCGGCTACGGCCTGGCGGCGCGCATTACCGCAGCCTTTGGCTTCAAGGCCGACACACTCGGTGTGTTCTTCGAAAAGCCAGGCACCGAAACCAAGCCAGGCACCGCCGGCTGGTACAACGCCGCTGCCTTCGACAAGTTTGCCAAGGCCGACGGCCTGTACAGCAAGTCGATCAACGGTGACGCCTTCTCTGATGAAGCGCGGGCCAAGGTCATCGAGCTGATCAAGAACGAGATGGGAGGCAAGGTTGACCTGGTCATCTATTCGCTGGCCTCGCCTGTGCGCAAACTGCCACAGACCGGCGAGCTGGTGCGTTCTGCGCTCAAGCCGATCGGCCAGCCGTACAAGTCGACCGCCATCGACACCAACAAGGACACCATCATCGAGGCCAGCATCGAGCCGGCCACCGAGCAGGAAATCGCTGATACCGTCACCGTCATGGGTGGCCAGGACTGGCAGCTGTGGATCGATGCCCTGGCCGGTGCCGACGTGTTGGCCGAAGGCGCCCGCACCGTGGCCTTCAGCTACATCGGCACCGAGATCACCTGGCCGATCTACTGGCACGGTGCGCTTGGCCAGGCCAAGCAGGACCTGGACGCAACCGCCCTGCGCCTGGACCAGAAGCTGACCGGTGAAATCAAGGGTGGCGCCAACGTGGCCGTGCTCAAGTCGGTGGTAACCCAGGCAAGCTCGGCCATCCCGGTCATGCCGCTGTACCTGTCGATGGTGTTCAAGATCATGCAGGAGAAGGGTGTGCACGAAGGCACCCAGGACCAACTGGACCGCATGTTCCGCGACCGCCTGTACCGCACCGACGGTGCGCCGGCAGCGGTGGACGAAAAGGCGCGCCTGCGCCTGGACGACTGGGAACTGCGTGACGATGTGCAGGATGCCTGCAAAGCCATGTGGCCACAGGTGACCACCGAGAACCTGTTCGAGCTGACCGATTATGCCGGTTACAAGAAGCAGTTCCTCAACCTGTTCGGCTTCGAGCGCGCTGACGTCAACTACGACGAAGACGTGGCAACCGATGTGAAGTTCGACTGCATCGAGCTGTAACCCGCTTCGGCTCGCCTTGGCGCCCTCGCAGCACAGTCACTGCGAAGGCCGCCAAGGCAGGGCCGGCCTGCTTCACGCTTTGCGCGTGAGGGGCTGCGCCGCAAAGGTGACGCCCGCCAGGCCATGTTTGATCAGTGCCCGGATGTTGCCGTGGTCGCTACCTTCTGGGGTGGCCACTACGTCGCGGTAATGCTCGCCAAATGCCAGCAAGGCTTCCTGATCGCTCAACCCTTCCAGCAGTGCCAGGCCCAGCGTCTTGCACGAGCCTTCGTTCTGCCCGGCTGCGCTCTGCAGGCCGCCGTTGTCGAATGCCTGGGGCTGGTAGTCATAGTGTTCGGCAACAAACGCCAGGGTGTCGGCGAAAGCGTGTTGGCCGCTGGCCAGGCGGGTGCGCAGGGTGTTCAGGTCAGTCACGGGGTTTTCCTTGTTCGAACGCCGCCTGTTGTTCGGCGCTGGCTTCTTTCTGGTAGTGGGTTTTCCATTCGGCGTAGGGCATGCCGTACACCACCTCGCGGGCATCATCCAGGCTCAGGTCAACCTGGCGCTCATCGGCTGCGGCCTTGTACCACTTGGACAGGCAGTTGCGGCAGAAACCGGATAGGTTCATCAGGTCGATGTTCTGCACGTCGGTGCGTGCGCGCAGGTGTTCGACCAGGCGCCGGAAGGCGGCGGCTTCAAGTTCGAGCTGTTGCTGTGGGGTCATGGGGCTTCTCTCAGATCATGCGGTTCTTCAGGTGGCGGCCACCGTTGATGACCACCTGGCTGCCGGTGCTGTACTGGCTGGCCAGCAGGTACTTGACCGTTTCGATCAAGGGGCCGGCACCGGGTTCGAATTCCAGCAGGGCTTTTTTCAGGGTTTGCCGGCGGTAGTCGTCATCGCCGCCTTCCTTGAGCATCAGCAGCCCGGGCAGGATACCGTTCACGCGCACCGTGGGGGCGTACTTTTCAGCAAACGACAGCACCATGTTCTGCAGGGCGGCCTTGGTGGCGGCATAGCCGATGTGGCTCTTGCTGCCACGCGACGAGGTTTCGTCGCAGACGTGAATGATGTCCGCCTTGTCGACCTTGGCCAGTAAATCGCCCAGGGCCAGGTTGAGGTGGTAGGGCGCCTCCACGTGCAGGCGGAACATGGTTTCGAGGTTTTCCAGGCCATCGTCGAGCCAAAGCGATGCATTGTGAATGATGGCGCGCAGGCCGTCGTATTCGCTGTGCAGGTGCTGGATGAGCGCCTCGCGGTCGGCTGCTTGGCACAGGTCGGCCTGGAACTGCACGATGTTGGGGTGGGCCGCCTGGGGCAGGATGCTGCGGCTGGCACTGACCACCAGGTGGCCGGCCTGCGCCAGTTCCACGGCCAGGGCCAGCCCGACACGCTGGCTGGCTCCGGTAATGAGGATGGGGCTATTCATGTTCGGGGCGGTCAACTTTGTCTGTCGTTGGTTGCCGCCCAGCATACCCGAACTGCCTGCCGTGTGCGTGGACTGGCCTCAGCGGCTGCGCGAGGCCTGGGGCGCGGGCCGGTCAGGGGTGGGGGAGGCGTGCAACCAGCCCGCCAGCACGTGCGTCGACAAGGGGATGAACACGTAGACCATCAGCGGTGTCAGGGCCAGGGTGCTGAGGAAGATGCGCGGCACGATGCCCAGGCTGGCCAGCCAGTGGCCGAACACCAGGTTGAACGCCAGCGACACCGGGAAGAACGCCAGCCAGATGGCCACGGCCTGTTTCCAGCGCGGCGGTTTGCGCACCAGGCTGGTGCCGAACCAGTCGTCCAGGCCGCTGACGCGCGTCTCTCTGGGGCGCTCGAACAAACCGTTGCCGCGCTGCAGCCAGGCGCGTCGCGACGCGGAATGCTCCCAGGCATTGAGGGTGGGCTCGTCGCTGAAGCGGAAGATGATCTGGAATTCGTCGCCATCGCTGGGCGGTGCGAGGATGCCGGAGCCCAGGTAGCCGGGGAAGTCGGTGGCCAGTTGTTCGCCTTCGTGCAGCCAGGCCAGCAGCGCCTGGTAGCGGCCGTGAGCGGCGCGGCGCGACACCATCAGGGTAACGGGTGGGGTAGACATCGTGTATCTCCAGACAACGGGGCTGGCGGGTAGCTGGCCCCTGGCTATGTCGACCGGGGTGGTGGGCGACACAGGCATGCATGCAAGAATTGGGCGCGGATTATCGCTGATATGGCGGCGCTGGCAAGCATCGGCCGCCAGGCGGCTGGCATCATCGGTTGCGCAGGGGTCAGGCGGCTGGCTGCGTATGCAGCTCCGGGTGCACGCGGCTGTGGGCCTGGAGAATGTAGTCGCGCAAGCGCTCGATGTCCTCAGCGGCACTGCGGCCAAGGTGGTAAGCGGCTTTGGTGCCGTTTATCTGCCGCCGCTGCGTGCCTTTCAACTCGATGGGCTCGATGTCGCCGGGGGCGAATTGAAGTTCAAACTGGTCGGGGGCTTCCGGCAGGCCGCGCAACTCCACCAGCACGCCTTTGAAGGAGATGTCGCACACCCACAGCCCGCTCGGTTGCCCATCGGCATTCAGCAGGGCGATGGGGTGGTCCAGGGAAAGGCGCCAGGGGCGCAGCCTGGGGCCATCTTCGTAGATTTCCGGTGCCCCCAATTGCAGGTGCAGGGTATGAAACTCGTCTTCGATCACCTGCAGCGGAAAGCTGATCTGCTGGTTGTTGAAGTGTGCTTGCAGGGTCACCTGCTCGTCGGCCACCAGGCGCGTGAGCAAATTCTGGACACGGCTGTCACCATTGACCAGCAGGCTGGGCAAGGCATCGACCACAGCGAACTGCGGCGACTGCTGGACGTCCTGAATATAATCCAGTTCATCCTGAGTCAAGAGCACGTCTTCTTGCATGATGAAACTCGAAGGTGAGGGTTCTTCAACCCGATTGACTGCTTGTACACGCATTGGTTCAGCCATAGCGCCCAGGTTTCGGACGAACGCGCTATTCACCCACCGCACGGCCTATCGAGTATGAAGGTGCAACGTGCAGGGGAGCATCCGGATGAGAGGCGGCCTTTTGCCAGCGCCGGGTGCTAGTATCCTACGTTTTCACTCAGTTTCGGAATCCTCACCCCGATGAAAGTCGCCATTATTTCCGGGTCGGTGTACGGCACCGCCGAAGAAGTCGCCCGTCACGCCGAGTCACTGTTGAAGGCTGCTGGCCTGCAGGCCTGGTACGCTGCCCGCAACACTTTGCAGGATATCCAGGCGTTCGCCCCGGACGCCCTGCTGGCCGTGACCTCCACCACCGGCATGGGTGAGCTGCCGGACAACCTCATGCCCTTGTACAGCAGCATCCGCGACACCCTGCCAGCCGCGTGGCGCGGGCTGCCGGGCGCGGTGATAGCGCTGGGCGATTCCAGTTATGGCGATACCTACTGCGGCGGCGGCGAGCAGATGCGCGAACTGTTTGCCGAGCTTGGCGTGCAGGAGGTGCAACCGATGTTGCGCCTGGATGCCAGCGAGACCGTAACCCCCGAAACCGATGCCGAACCCTGGCTGGCCGACCTCGCTGGCGCGTTGAAGGCCTGATCGCCCTTGTGCGTATCAGCCGTTGCCCGATACCAGGGCGGGGTATTCGCGCAACAAGGCCAGCCAGGCCTGTGCCGCCCGCGACAGGTGCGCCCCACGTCGCCAGATGAAGGCGATGTCCCAGCGCAGGTCTGAGGGTGAACACAGTGGCACCCGTACCACGCCAGGGCGCTCCAGCGCCCTGGCCACCACGCGGGGAAGCAGCACCACACCCTGGCCTGCCGCTACCAGGGCGGCGAGAAAGTCCGCCTGGCCGCTACGCCCACCCTCCCTGGGCGTGAAGCCTTGTTGCTGGCAGGCCTTCAGCAGCCGGTCGTTGAGCACGAAGCTGCGCTGGTACAGCAGAAACGGTGTGTCGGCCAGTTGCCGCAACGTCACACTCTCAAGGCTGGCCAGCTCGTGGCTGGCCGGTAGCAGGGCGTCCAGCGGCTCGTTGCAGAAGGGTTGATACTCGAACCCCTGGTCGCTGGGGGTAAGGCTGCCGCCCAGCTCCAGTTCGCCCTCACGCACGGCCTGCTCGACGCTAAGGCTGCCGCCCTCGAGCAACTGAATGGCGATGTTCGGGTAGCGCCGCCGGTATTCGGCGAACAAGCCCGCGAACAGGGCGTCGCTGCCCAACATCGGCAAGCCCAGGCGCAACTCGCCACGCCCCATCTGGTTGAGCGCGTCCAGTTCGTCCAGCAGTGCCTGGCGCTGGCGCAGCAAGGCTTCGCCACGCTCCAGCACCACGCGCCCGGCGCTGGTCAGGTGCAGTTGCGAGGCCTGGCGTTCCAGCAACGGCTGGCCCACATCCTGTTCCAACTGGGCAACCTGCTTGCTGACCGCAGACTGGCTGATATGCAGCGCCTGGGCGGCATGGGTAAATCCGCCGCAGCGCACCACTTCGATAAAGCTTCGCAGCTGTTTGAATTCCATCTGTCTCGATTCCATTATGGAATGGCGTCAAGTCTAACAATTCGCTTTTGGCCTAGGGAGGCAGTTTTTACAATGGCAGGCCTGTCGAGGACTAACAGCATGAATACCGCTCTACTGAAAAAGACGTTGCGCCTGCTGGCGGAAATGGCCGTGATTGGTGCCCTGTTCCTGCTAGGTGGCAAGCTGGCTGCGTGGCTAGGCTGGCCTATACCCGGTGGCGTCATGGGCCTGGCGCTGCTGTTGCTGCTGTTCGCCTGCGGCGTGCTCAAGCCCGCCATGCTGCAACTGGGCGCTGGCTGGCTGATGGCCGAGATGCTGCTGTTTTTCATCCCTGCCTTGATGAGCCTGCTGGATTATGGCGCCTTGGTGCGCGACGAGGGCTGGCGCATCCTGCTGGTGATCGCACTGAGTACCTTGGTGGTCATGGTGGTGACCGCCCTGACCGTTGAGTGGGTCTGCCGCTGGAGCCTGCACCGTGAGCCTTGAACCGATGCCGCTGTTCTGGCTGCTGCTCACCTTGCTGGCGTACCTGGGCAGCCGCTGGCTGTATCGGCGCAGCGGGCGCTACCTGTTGTCGCCGTTGATACTGGTGCCCGTGCTGCTTCTGGCGGTGGCCATCCCCTTGCATACGGCCTATGCCGAATATGCCCGCAATACCCATTGGCTGATGGGTGTGCTGGGCCCTGTGACCGTGGCGTTCGCCGTACCGATCTGGCAACAGCGCGCCCTGCTGGCGCGGCACTGGCCTGCACTGTTGATCGGCATGGTGGTGGGCAGCAGTGCTTCCATTGCCAGTTCTTGGGGGCTGGCTCATCTGCTGGCACTGGACACTGCCACCAGCCTGTCGCTGGTTCCGCGGTCGATTACTACGCCGTTCGCCATGCCCCTGGCGCAGGACCTGGGCGGTGTGCCAGAGCTGACCGCAGTGTTCGTGATGTTCACCGGCGTGCTCGGTGCTCTGTTCGGGGGTGTACTGCTGCGCTGGTTGCCCCTGCGCACGCCGCTGGCCCGCGGAGCCCTGTTCGGCGTGGGGGCCCATGGTGCAGGGGTGAGCAGGGCGCAGGAAGTGGGCAGCGAAGAGGGGTCGGTGGCCGGCCTGGTGATGGTGCTGACCGGGCTGTTGAACCTGTGCGCCGCGCCCTTGCTGGTGCTGTTGCTCTGACCGTTCGTGCCACTGACTCGCTCAGTCATCAAGCTGGCTGGCAACGCAAGTTCCAGGCGCAGGGCGGCTGGCTAGACTCAGCCTCGATCAGAGAGCACATGTAAGTGCCGAGGTGACATGCAATGACCGCAGCCTTGCCCTATCACGTTGACTAACCGGGTTCCTTCCGATGCCTATGGCCGAAATTCCATTGTGCGTCTGGCGTACCCGGGGACAGAGTTTCACTTTCCGGGGCCAGAGCATCCGCTACTGGACCGCAGGGCAAGGAGCGCCCCTGCTTTTGTTACACGGTTTTCCCACGGCCAGTTGGGACTGGCACTACCTGTGGGGGCCATTGTCGCAGCGCTTTCGGGTGATTGCCTGCGACATGCTGGGTTTTGGCGACTCGGCCAAACCCGTTGACCACGCCTACACCCTGAAGCACCAGGCTGACCTGCAACAGGCGCTGCTCGACCATCTGCACGTGGCGCAGCCTGTGCACCTGCTGGCCCACGACTACGGCGGCAGTGTCGCCCAGGAACTGCTGGCCCGGCACCGCGAGCAGCGTGCCAACATTGCCAGCTGCGTATTCCTCAACAGCGGGCTTTTCCCGGAGCATGCGCGGCTGTTGCTGTTGCAGAAACTGCTACTGAGCCGGGTGGGCTGGCTGGTGGCGCGCTCATTCGGGCGTGATGACCTGGTGCGCAACATGACGCGGGTATACGGCCCCTGCACCCACCCCAGCGAGAGTGCCCTGGATGATATGTGGAGCCTGGTGGCGGCCAACCGGGGTACGCGCATTCTGCACAAGCTGGCGAATTATGTACCAGAGGCCAGGGCGTACCGTGATCGCTGGGTGCATGCGCTGCAGGGTGCCAACGTACCGCTGCGCCTCATCAATGGTGCGGCAGACCCGCTGTGTGGCGCCCATATGGCGGAACGCTACCGGCAGCTGGTACCCGATGCCGACGTGGTGCTGCTTCAAGGTATAGGCCATTACCCTCATAACGAGGCGCCGGTGCAGGTGCTGCGCCATTACCTTGCTTTTCGCGAGCAGATAGCCCGCTGCACCCTGCAACAGGTGGCATGGTCGTAGGGCGATGCGTGCTCGCAGCCTGTGAACAGGCAAAAAAAACCGCTGCAAACCGCAGCGGTCAATCGAGACGTCAGATCAAGGAGCTTCAAAATCAACGTCGTTCCGGCATGCCTGAAAAGCGGGGGGAAAGCCCATCAGGCCGGCCAGTGGTTCAAGAATAAGCACTTGATCTGCTGAGAAAAATAGCTACTTGTGACATTCACCTTTACATCAGGGGCAACAGTGCAGCCGGCCCTCAGGCTTCAGTGGCATGCCCCATGCGCCAGCTCACCTCGCGTGCGGCCGCCAGCAACTGCCGGGCGGCTGGCCCGTGCTCGTCGGCATGGAACATCGAGGTAGGCCCCACCACCGTCATCACCGCTGCAATCTGCCCCATGGCGTTGAATACCGGGGCAGACAAGGCATCCACCCCTGGCATCAGCAAACCGTGCACGTGGTGCAGGCCCCGCTCACGGATCCCCGCCAGCAACCCGTGATAGTGCTCGGCGCCCTGCTGCAGGGTTGCAAGCTCTCGTTCAAGCAATTCGGCCGTTTCGCGTTGGGGAAGGTGGGCAGCGAATACCAGCCCGGTGGACGAAGTAAGCAACGGCAGCACCGAGCCGATCTGCGTGACCACGGTAACCGCCCGCACCGCCGGTTCGATGCTGACCACGGTGGCGCCCTGGTTGCCCCATACCGCAATGAAGCAGCTCTCGTTCAGCGTGTCGCGCAGCTGCGACAGCGGCAGGGCGGCGATCTTCAGCACGTCGATGCTGCCCAGCGCCGCCAGGCCCACACGCAGGGCTTCACGGCCCAGGCCGTAGTGGTTGGTGGCGGCATCCTGCTCGGCGAAGCCACTGGCAATCAAGGCCTGCAGGTACCGGTGCACCTTGCTCGCGGGCATCTGCACATGTTCGGCGAGGCGTGACAACGACGTGGAAGGGGACAGCTGCGCCAGGGCTTTGAGGATGTCGGTACCCACCTCCGCCGAGCGGACTTTCTGCTTGCCATTGTCGGTGGAGGTGCTGGCACGGGCCATGGGTGTCGTCTTCTGCAGTCTTCAGTCGGGCCTTTATAGCTTGACGCCAGGCACGGGGCAAATTACGTTATCCGTAATCTGATTACGATAATAACAAGGCAGACCTGCTGGTGGCCCCACGGCCCTGCCGGCAACTGCCCGAACAGGCTCTGCCAGAGCCCGGAGGCACCGATGGACCGCGAGCTGTCACCCGACCTTCACTACTTGAGTGGCTTTGGCAACGAGTTCGCCAGCGAAGCGCTGCCGGGTGCCCTGCCGGTGGGGCAGAACTCCCCGCAAAAGGCCCCCTATGGGCTGTATGCCGAGCTGCTGTCGGGTACCGCCTTCACCATGGCCCGCAGCGAGCTGCGCCGTACCTGGCTGTACCGCATTCGCCCTTCGGCGCTGCACCCTCGCTTCGAGCGCCTGGCCCGTCAGCCACTGGCCACGCCACGGGGGGCTGTCACCCCCAACCGCCTGCGCTGGAACCCGCAGCCTATCCCCGCAGAGCCGACTGACTTCATCGAAGGCTGGCTGCCAATGGTGGCCAATGCGCCTGCCGACAACCCGGCGGGTGTGAGCGTGCACGTCTACCGTGCCAACCGTTCGATGCAGCGCGTGTTCTTCAATGCGGACGGCGAGCTGTTGCTGGTGCCCGAGCAGGGCCGCCTGCGCATCGCCACCGAGCTGGGCGTGATGGAGGTAGAGCCGCTGGAGATTGCAGTGATCCCCCGGGGCATGAAGTTTCGGGTGGAACTGCTGGACGGCCAGGCCCGGGGCTACATTGCCGAAAACCATGGGGCGCCCCTGCGCCTGCCCGACCTTGGGCCAATTGGCAGCAATGGCCTGGCCAACCCCCGGGACTTCCTCACCCCGGTGGCGCATTACGAAGCGCTGGAGGGGCCGGTGCAACTGGTGCAGAAGTTTCTGGGCGAGCACTGGGCTTGCGAGCTTCAGCATTCCCCGCTGGACGTGGTGGCCTGGCATGGCAGCAACGTCCCTTACAAATATGACCTGCGCCGCTTCAACACCCTGGGCACGGTCAGCTTCGACCACCCCGACCCGTCCATCTTCACTGTGCTCACCTCGCCGAGCAGCGTGCACGGCTTGGCCAACATGGACTTCGTGATCTTCCCGCCGCGCTGGATGGTGGCCGAAAACACCTTCCGGCCACCGTGGTTCCACCGCAACCTGATGAATGAATTCATGGGCCTGATCGCCGGTGCCTACGATGCCAAGGCCGAGGGTTTCCTGCCCGGGGGGGCTTCGCTGCATGGGGTGATGAGCGCCCATGGCCCGGATGCCGACACGTGCAGCAAGGCCATCGCTGCCGACCTGGCGCCGCACAAGATCGACAGCACCATGGCCTTCATGTTCGAGACCAGCCAGGTGCTGCGCCCGAGTCAGCAGGCCTTGGCATCCCCACAGTTGCAGGCCGACTACGACAGTTGCTGGGCCACCTTGCCCAGCACGTTCAACCCGAACCGGAGATAAGCATGAACCACACCGTCATGGCCCGCAGCTGGGTCGAACATGCCAACGGGCATGCAGACTTCCCGTTGCAGAACCTGCCGCTGGGCATTTTCAGCCGGGCGGGTGAGGCGAGGCGCTGCGGCGTAGCCATCGGCGATGCCATCCTGGACCTGCAAGCGGTACTTGCCGCGGGCCTTTTCCATGGCGAGGCCAAGGCTGCCGCCGAGGCGACGGCGGGTGGTGCCCTGAATGCCTTCTTTGCACTGGGCCGCAACGCGCGGGTGGCCTTGCGCGGTCGCCTGCTGGAACTGCTGGGCGAGCACAGCGAGCACCAGGCAGCGTTGAAGCCGGCGCTTTATCCTGCCAATGAGTGCCAGCTGCACGTGCCAGCGCAAATCGGCGATTACACCGACTTCTACGTGGGCATCGAACATGCCACCAATGTGGGCAAGCTGTTCCGCCCCGACAGCCCGCTGCTGCCCAACTACAAGTACGTGCCCATCGGTTACCACGGCCGCGCCTCCACCATTCGCCCGTCTGGCACCGACGTGCGCCGGCCCAAGGGCCAGACGCTGCCCGCCGGGCACAGCGAACCCCGTTTCGGCCCCTGCGCACGGCTGGATTACGAACTGGAGCTGGGCATCTGGATTGGCCAGGGCAATGACATCGGCCAGGCGATCCCCATCGACGAGGCGGGGGAACACATCGCCGGCCTGTGCCTGCTCAACGACTGGTCGGCACGGGATATCCAGGCCTGGGAGTACCAGCCGCTGGGGCCGTTCCTGTCCAAGAGCTTTGTCACCAGCATTTCGCCTTGGGTGGTAACGGCCGAAGCGCTGGAGCCGTTCCGCTGCGCACAGCCCGCCCGCCCGCAAGGTGACCCGCAACCGCTGCCGTATCTGCTCGGCGCCCAGGACCAGGCTGCCGGTGCATTCGACATCGAGCTGGAAGTGCTGCTGCTCACCGAGCGCATGCGCAACGAAGGCCAGGCCCCTCATCGCCTGACCCTGAGCAATACCCGCAGCATGTACTGGACAGCCGCGCAGCTGGTGGCCCATCACAGCGTGAACGGTTGCCAGTTGCAGCCGGGCGACCTGTTTGGTTCGGGCACGCTGTCGGGGCCGACGGCAGGTTCGTACGGCAGCCTTCTGGAAATCACCGAAGGTGGCAAACAGGCGGTGGAGCTGGCCAACGGTGAGGTCCGCACGTTCCTTGAGGACGGTGACGAGATCATCCTGCGTGCGCGCTGCCGGCGCGAGGGTTCAGCCAGTATCGGTTTCGGCGAATGCCGCGGCACGGTTGTCGCAGCCAACTGAGGGGCAGAGGCATGGAGCTGTATACCTACTACCGTTCCACCTCGTCCTACCGGGTACGCATCGCGCTGGGGCTCAAGGGGCTGGGCTGGCAGGCGGTGCCGGTCAACCTGTTGCAGGGCCAGCAGCGGGGCGCCGGGTATCTTGCGCTCAACCCGCAGGGGCGGGTGCCGGCGCTGCGCACCGATCAGGGTGAACTGCTGGTGCAGTCGCCTGCAATCATCGAATACCTGGAGGAAGCCTACCCGGATCCCGCGTTGCTCCCGGCTGATGCTGCGGCGCGCGCCAGGGTGCGTGGGGTGGCCGCAATCATCGGCTGCGATGTTCATCCGCTGCACAACGTTGCTGTGCTCAACCGGCTGCGCGAGGCCGGGCAAGGGGAGGTACAGGTCAGCCAGTGGGTTGGGCATTGGGTCACTCAGGGCCTGGCTGCCGTCGAGCAACTGATCAGTGACCGCGGCTTCTGCTTCGGGGCCGCACCGGGCATGGCGGATGTATACCTGATTCCGCAGCTTTATGCGGCCGAACGCTTTGCTGTTGACCTCGCGCCCTATCCGCGTATCCGTCGGGTGGCTGCGCTGGCCGGGCAGCATCCGGCATTTCAGCAGGCACACCCGTCGCGCCAGCCTGATGCCCCTGTCTAGTGGATGGAGCGCTTGCCGCTGGGTAACTGAGCCAGGCGTTTGCTGAGCGTCAATTGCTGAACAGGGTCCTCGGTCAGCAGCATGGCCCGTTCAAGATCGAAGCGTTCGGCTTGCGGGCAATCGAGTACCTGATACAAATTGGCCCGGGCAAGGTAATCGCCCACCTGCACCGGCCCCATTTGCATCACCCGCTCGGCATCGATCAACGCCGCCAGTGGAGCATCGTTGCTGGCGTGCAGTTGCCGCAGGTTGCGTGACAGGCGTTGCAGCATCTGCATCGGGCTCGCCACCAACAGGTGCTCACCCGACAGCGTCACGCCGGGGCCGTATTGGCGTATCAACAGCTCACGGCAGTCGTTAGGGTATAGGCGTCTGCCGCCGCAGGGGTCGAGCAGGTGATCGGCGCCAGGCACCCGCAGCAGAAAATGGCCAGGGAAGCTCACCCCTTCCAGCGGAATGGACAAGCGCTGCGCAAGCTCCAGGGCAAGCAGGGCCAAAGTAAGGGGTTGGCCCCTGCGGCGCTGCAGTACCTGGTTCATCAGGGCGGCATGGGGGCGCAGCGGCAGGTACTCATCCTGCTGGAAGCCAAGGGCAGCGAGCTGACGCAACAAGGGCTGGGCCAGTTCGTTGACGGGCAGCATCGGCAAATGGCTGCTGATTTCAAATTGCAGGCCCTGCACTGTGGCCAGGCCAGCGCCCGGCTCGACGCCGAGGTCATGCTCGGCGGCAATCCACAGGGCGGCTTCCAGCAGGGCGACCGGTTGGCGGTCGAGGCAGGCCAGGCAGGCTTGACGTGGCTTCATGGGCTTCTCCACACACGCTTGAGTATTGGCCGCACTGGGGGTTTAGTCCAGTGGTCCGGTGAGCGGGCGGGTGCGCTGCAGGTGCCTATACTGACTGCAGCACTTCATGGGGGCCAGGCCGATGTTCGCGCTGATGCAAAGCACCCGTACCCAGTCACTGCACCTGTTCAATGACCCACAGACGGGCCTCAAAGCCGTGGTCGCCATCCACAACGAGCGGCTGGGCCCTGCCATGGGCGGTTGCCGCTACCTGCCCTATGCCGATGATGAAAGTGCCATGACCGACGCCATCGCCCTGGCCCAGGGCATGAGCTACAAGGCCGCGCTGGCAGGGCTCCCCCTGGGGGGCGGCAAGGCGGTGGTCATGCGCAACCTCCACGTGGAAAACCGCGCCGCCTTGTTCCAGGCGCTTGGCCGCTTCATCGATACCTTGCAGGGGCGCTTCGTGGTTGCCGTGGACAGTGGCACGTCCACACTCGACATGGACTGCATCGCCCAAGGCACCCCCCACGTCACCAGCACCACCGCCTATGGCGACCCGTCGCCCCACGCAGCGCTCGGCGTATTTGCCGGGCTCCGGGCCACCTCCTATGCACGGCTGGGCAGCTACAACCTCGAAGGGCTGCGCGTGGCGATACAGGGGTTGGGCAATGTGGGCTATGCCCTGGCGGAACAGCTGCATGCTGCAGGTGCCGAACTGCTGGTGAGCGACCTGGACCCGGGCCGTGTGCGCCTGGCGGTGGAGCAGCTTGATGCGCACCCTGTGGCCCATGATGCATTGGCCAGCACCCCGTGCGACATCTTCGCCCCCTGCGCGGTGGGGCCGGTGCTGAACGGGCACAGCGTGATGCAACTGCGGTGCGCGGCGGTGGCGGGTGCGGCAAACAATCAGCTGACCAACCTGCAGGTGGCTGACCAGCTTGAAGCCCGCGGCATCCTGTACGCGCCAGATTATGTCATCAATGCCGGGGGGCTGATCCATGTGGCCCTCACCCATGCAGGCGAGAACAGCGCGGCTATTGCTGCGCATATTGCGCGCATACCTGCACGCCTCACCGAAGTGTTCGGCCATGCCCAAGCCGAAAAGCGCTCGCCGGCACGGGTTGCGCAAACGCTGGCGGAGCGTTTGCTGTATACCTGACGGCGTGTTGGCCTGCCCCCGCAATGCAGGGCGCAGCCTGGCTTATTCGGCGGCGCTGCCTTCGAGCAGTTCTGCCAGTGCATCAGGCTGGCTCTTGAAAGCACGGGCGAATACGTCACGGTTTTTCGCCATGTAGATGCCGGCTTCTTCCACCTGCTGTTCTGTCAGCGACGGCACGGCCTTGTGCAGCACCTCGGCCAGGCGCTCCGCCAGTTCGAGCATCTTGTCGTGACGGTCTGCTTCGGCCTTATCCATGAACAAGCGCTCCGGGTCGCGGCTGCTGCGGTACACCACTTCGACGGCCATTCATCACCTCTATGCCTTTATGCTGGTTTACTGTATCTATATACAGTAATGGCATTGCTTGCATCGCGCAAGCCCGTTCTTCACAGGCGCCCCAGGCGTGCCCTGCGGCAATCAGCCGCCTTCCAAGGCAGGGGCCTGGCCCTTTAACTGCATGGCACAAGCGTCACACCGGTGGCGCATCATCCTTCAAGACGTATCGGGGAATGGAACATCGTGAACATCAAATGGGCAGAAAAACTGCGCAAGGGCCTGCATGGTTCGGCCGACTCGCTGGGCAACCTGTGCGTGGAGGCATTCCATTACCTGGCCCTGTTCGGCATTGGTGCGATCACGGCTTATGCCGCCGTGGTGACCTTTCTGGACATGCTGGGCAAGGGCGGCATCAGTGTCGATGACATCCTGCTGCTGTTCATCTACCTGGAGCTTGGGGCTATGGTGGGGATCTATTTCAAGACCAACCACATGCCCATTCGCTTTCTGCTCTACGTAGCCATCACCGCGCTCACCCGCTTGCTGATCGGCGACGTGTCGCACCACAAGGCGCCGGATGCGGGGCTGCTGTACCTGTGCGGGGGCATTTTGTTGCTGGCGTTTTCCATCCTGGTGGTGCGCTACGCGTCGTACCGCTACCCGTCCACCAAGGTGCTGGATGCCAATGGCCGCAGTGTGGAGGAGGGCAAGTAGCCCTCAGTTGGCAACCACTTGGCGCTGTTGTGCAGCCCCGTCGCGGGTCAGTGCGGCCAACACCTGCATCGGGTTCTGGCTGCGGTCGATGGCCAGGCCCAGGCGAATACTGTCGATGACGCGCTGCAGACGCACCGGGTCGTTGCGCTGTGCCTTGCTGATCAGCCGCTTGGCCGCCACGCCCGAGTCGTCGGACAGGGTCAGCATGATGCTGCCATCAAGCGCCTCGATGCTCAGGTTGACCCGGAACTGCGGGCTGAATGCGTCGTTGATGCTGGCAAATGGGTTGGTCATGGGCGTGCTTCTGCAACGGGACAATGCAGAAATTGACTGGCGGGGAAGGGGACGGGTTCAGGACCGTTTATCGGTACCTGTAAAAACACAATGCGATGTCATCAGGTTGTAAGGGGGCCATCGGGTGGCCCCCCTTACATTCACACCATCAGGCTTCCGGGTCGGCTAGCTCCAGTGTGCCGCGCTTGCTGCGCAGTTTGCCGTAGAAATGTTCCAGGGCGTGGCTGAGCTTGGTGGCTGCGCCGTCGACTGCCTGGTCGACCGACGTGGCGGTGTGGGTCACGGAAATCGGCTGGTGGCCTTTGGGGCGAGCCTCCATCTGGCAGCGTTTGTCATGCGGTCCGGGCTTGGCGCCGTTCTCGTCGCGCAGGTGGACCTCGATACGGGTGAGGTCTTCTTCGTAACGTTCCAGCGAGGTTTGCAGTGTGCTGCGTACCCACTGGTCGAGCCGGGCGTTGCTTTCGAAATGGTTGCTGCTGTTGACCTGGATTTGCATGATTCAATCCTTATTCAGCTTGCTCGCATGGAGGCGCGCCTAGGTCCTTGAGACCCCTGGAATTTTTGCGCCTCTTGACTCTAAGGTCAGGCAACTGGATGACGAATTCAAGCCCTTTGGCAAAATAAATTTCTTGTTGCAAAGTATGCTGCTGCCATCCACTTGGCCTCACCGTTCCCCCGTCTGGCTTCAGAATTCAACCGACGTCTGTACATACAAGGTGCGGGGTTCGCCCACGTACTTGCCCTTGTTGTTGTCGTCATACGAGCGCGTGTAGTACTCGCGGTTGAACAGGTTTTTCACCCCCACGGCCACCTTGAGGTTGGCCAGCTGCGCGCCAAAATCGTAGCCGGCGCGGGTGCTCACCACCCCGTAACCTGGGATGCGGCCGGTGCTGCCGTCGGCGCTCTCAGGGCCGGTGTTGGCGTTGTCGGCGTACTGCGCGCTCTGGAAGCTGCCGTCCAGGTTCAGCTGCCAGGGCCCCTGGGTGTAGCCCACGCCCAGGTTGCCTTTGTGCCGGGACGAGAAAGGCACCTGGTTGCCCTTGTTCGGCCCGTCTTCGCGAATGGTGGCGTCGACGAAAGCGTAGCTGGCATGCACGTCGAAGCCGGTCAGCGCCGGGCTCAGGCCGTCAAGGGCATAGCGGACGCTGGTTTCGATACCCTGGTGACGGGTTTCACCACGGGCGATCACCGAATCATTGGTCTGGTTGCTTTCGTACTGGTTGTCGAAATTGATCAGGAACGCGCCGATCTCAGCCTGCAGGTCGCCGCTGTCGTAGCGGGTACCCACCTCCCAGGTGCGGGCTTTCTCTGGCTTGACCTCGCCACTGTTGACCCGGTTCGGCATCTGGCTGTACTGCACGCTGCCGAACGAGCCTTCGGTGTTGGCGTACAGGTTCCAGGCGTCGGTCAGGTGGTACATCACGTTCAGCGCTGGCAAGGCGGTGTTGTAGCTGCCTTGGTAGCGTTGGCCGCTGAGGTTGTTGTTCTGGGCCGAATCGATCATTTCGTAGCGGATGCCCGGGGTGATGGTCCAGCGGCCGATGTCGATACGGTCGTCCAGGTACAGGGCGTGGGCCTCGGTGCTGCCACGGGTGTCGCGGTCGTTGCGGCTGGCGGTGCTAGGCAGCCTGCCGTTTACCGGTTCGCGGTAGCGCAGCTCGTGGCCGGCCTCGTTCACGTAGCGGTAGCCGATGCCCAGTTCATGCCAGCTGTCGCCCAGCGCCAGGCCCTGGGAAAAACGCGTTTCGATACCGCGCACCCAGTACTCGCGAGGCGACAGCGAAACGAAATTGCCTTGGTCCAGGTAGCCGCTGCGCAGGGTGTTGGTAAAGAAGCTGTTGATGCTGAACTGGCGGTCGTCCTGCTTGTAGTCATACCCCGCGTTGACCAGGGTGCGACGCCCCCAGAAGCGGTCTTTCAGGCGCGTCGACTGGTAAGGGTCGGCGTCGAAGGCTGCCTTGCTCAGGCCGCCGGGCATGTCGGCCTCGCCTTCGTAATACTGCGCCATGGCGTGAAGGCTGTTGGCTTCATCCAGTTGCAGTTTGCCTTTGACGATCAGGTCGTCAATCTGCGTGTCGCTGTGTTCACGCCAGTCGCCACCCCGGGTGCCGGAGTACAGCAGGGCACCGCCCAGGCCGTTGTCGTTGGTGCCACCGACCAGCAGGTTGGCCGTGTTCTTGAAGCCGTCGTGGCTGGACGACGGGCTGATCTGGTTCTGCATGGCCGCCTTGAACGTGGCCTGCTCTGGGATCGCGCGGGTAACGAAGTTGACGATGCCCCCGACGTTCTGCGGGCCATAGCGTACGGCCCCGCCACCGCGTACCACGTCCACGGCGTCCATGTTGCCCATGCTCAACGGCGCGAGCGACAGTTGCGGCTGGCCATAGGGCGCGAAGGGCACCGGGATGCCGTCCATCAGCACGGTCGAGCGCGACGCCAGGCGTGGGTTCAGGCCGCGGATGCCGAAGTTCAGTGCCAGGTCGTGGCTGCCAGTGCCGTTGTTGTCCGGTGCGTTCACGCCGGGCATACGGTTGAGCACCTCACGGGCCGTGGTGGCGCCGCTGCGTTCGAAGTCCTCGCGGCGTACCACATCCCGGGCGCCTGCGTGTTCGAACACATTGTCCTGGCGGGCATCGGCCAGCCAGTCACCCACCACTGTCGAAGCGCCCAGCTCCAGGGGTGCGTTGGCGGTGGTGGCGGCGACCGGTTGCAGGCTGAAGGCGTTGTCGGCCTCCTGGTGGGCGTGCAGGCCGCTGCCGCGCAGCAGCGCGTCGAGCCCCTGGCGCATGTCGTACTCGCCTTGCAGGCCTTGCGTGCGCAGGCCAGCGGTCACGTGCGAGCCAAACGAGATCAGCGCGCCACTCTCGCGGCCGAACTGGTTGAGGGCTTCTTCGAGTGCACCGGGAGCTATGTGGTAGCTACGGTTTTTAGCCTGTGCGGCGGGTACGGCCAGGCCAAGGGTGGTGGCCAACAGCATGGCGTGAACGAGCGGGCGAGGGCGCAGCAGCATGGGGCGGGTCCTGAAAAGAGTGGAGTTGCCATGTCTGTCACGCGAGGTTGGGAAAATGGCTCACTGCATGGGGGATTTTTTTGCGGCTGCTGTGCAGCCAACAGGGCACGACCGGCTTCAGCCGAGGGCAGGCTCCACTTTGACCCAGTAGCGGGTAAACCGGCGCACCCGCACAGGCAGCGCCACCTCGAGCATGTCGAGGATGCGCTCGCTGTCATTCAACGGGTAACTGCCCGACAGGCGCAGGTCTGCAACCCGGTCACTACAGCCCAGTTGGCCATGGCGATAGCGCCCCAGCTCAGCAAGGAAGTCTGCCAGGCGCATCTGCGAGGCAACCAGCATGCCTTCCACCCATGCCCCGACATTGCGGTCGAGCACGGCCTGCCCGTGCCAGGCGCCACTGAAGCGCGCCTGTTGCCCGGCCACCAGCCGCTGGCCGTCGGCATCCGCCACGCCATCGAACACGGCCACCTGGCTGTAGCCTTTGAACTGGCGCACGTTGTAGCGCCCGCTGTCCAGGCGAAGGTCGCCTTCAGCGGTACGCAACAGCAATGGCCGCGCCTGCCTGGCCACCTGCAACGCCAGCTCGCCCTCCAGCAGCCGCACCCGTCGCTGCTGCAGGTCGATCTGCACATCGGCAGCGCTGCCGGTATTGAGCTGCAAAACACTGCCATCGGCCAGCGGCAGGCGCCGGCGTTGGCCCACCGGGCTGCGGTAGTCCGCCATCAGGCCCGGCAACGGGTTGTGCTGCTGCAGGCCCAGGCCAGTAGCGCTGGCCAGCGCCGCCAGCAGCAGGGCTTTCATGGCTCGGCGCCTGGCGGGCGAAGGCGGCGCCTGCAGGGTGGCGTGCAGCACCGGGGCCGCAACGCTACGCATGCGCTGGTTGACCCGCTGGATATGTGCCCAGGCCCGCTGATGTTCCACGTCTGCCAGCAACCAGCACTCCAGTGCCCGCTGCTGCGAGTGGTCGAACGCGTCGCCCTGGGATTCCACCAACCAGTGCACGGCCTGTTCGGCTACCTGCCGTGAGAATGTCGGGTTCACAGGGCAAAGTAGCAGCGCATCGCCGCTTTGCTCAGGTAGCGTTTGACCGTGGCCAGGGAAATGCCCAGTTTGCGGGCGATCTCGCCCTGGCCCAGGCCATCGACCTGCGCCAGCAGGAATGCCTGCCGCACCAGCGGCGCCAGGCCGTCCAGCAGGCGGTCGAGCTCAAGCAGGGTGTCGAAAATGATCGCCTTGTGCTCTTCGCTCGGCGCTACCGCTTCAGGCACCTGCGCCAGTGCCTGCAGGTAAGCACGTTCGAGTTCCTGGCGGCGGTAGTGGTTGCACAATACCCGCTTGGCCACGGTAGTGAGGAATGCCCGTGGCTCGGCCAGTTGCGGTGCTTCACGCGCCTGCAGCAGCCGCACATAGGTGTCCTGCGCCAGGTCGGCGGCGCTGTGCGGGCAGCCCAGGCGGCGGCGCAACCAGGCGGTGAGCCAGCTGTGGTGGGCGTTGTACAGGCCTTCGACGGTGGATGTGAGCGCGCTTGGCACCGGCATACCTCGGCGCCGATGGCGCAACTGGTAGTAATAATTGTTCGCATTATATTTGTGCCGCGGCAGCGGTGCAATCCGTTGCCGTGCACAGCGGCCGGCGAGGGCCGACAAACGAGCTTTGCTTATGAGAATTCAAATCATTATTATTGCTCACCCGCTAACACCCGGACCCTCGCCATGACCCGCAAAACCGCCGGCATCACGCTCAGCTACCGCCTGGCCGTGGCTTCCCGCAGCCTGGCTGCGCTGCTCGGGGGTTATGCGTTGGCATCCGTGGCCAGCGTTTGTATCGCCTTGCTGGCACCCCTCGCCGCGGTCGATGCCACGCTGGTCGGGCTGATGCTGTCGTTTGTGTTCTACGTGCTGGCCTTCATCTGGTGCTTCGCCTGCCGCACGGCGTCGCAAGCCTGGTTGGGGGTGCTGGCGCCGGGTGTATTGATGGGTGTGCTGAGCGCCATTGCCTACGGGATGAAAACCCCATGAAAGAAGGTTTCCGCCAGGCCATGGCATGGTTGCACACCTGGACAGGCCTGCTGTTCGGCTGGCTGCTGTTTGCCATCTTCCTCACCGGCACCCTCACGTATTTCAAAGACGAAATCACACACTGGACCCAGCCAGAAATCCGCAGCCATGCCGTGGAACCCGCCCGGGCCCTGGACATGGCCCAGCGTTACCTGCAGGCAAATGCCGCACAGTCGAGCACCTGGTTCATCCGCATGCCCAGCGACCGCGAAGCGGCCCTGAGTGTGGGCTACCGCGACCCCAACGGCGGGCGGCGCGGCTTCGTCAGCAAGACCCTCGATACCCAGACGGGCCAGCCCGTCGAGGCACGCGACAGCCGGGGTGGCGAGTTCTTCTACCGCTTCCATTTCCAGTTGCAGATGCCGCACCCGTTTGGCCGCTGGCTGTCGACCTTCTGCGCCCTGATCATGCTGTTGGGCCTGGTCACCGGCATCATTACCCACAAGAAGATCTTCAAGGAGTTCTTCACCTTCCGCCCAGGCAAAGGCCAGCGCTCGTGGTTGGACGGGCATAACGCCATTGGCGTGCTGGTGCTGCCGTTCCACCTGATGATCAGCTACAGCAGCCTGGTGCTGTTCATGTACCTGGTGATGCCAGCGGGCATCACGGCCCACTACGGCAACGACACCGAAAAGTACTTCAATGACCTGTTCGGTGGCGATGAAACGCCGGCCGCCGCCCAGGTAGCCGCGCCGCTCACCCCGCTGCCTGCCCTGTACGCCCAGGTGCAGGCGCTGCAGCCGGGCACACGGGTGGGCAACATTCGCGTGGAAAACCCGGGCGACCGTAATGCCCGGGTCACCTTATCCCAATCGGCAGCTGACCATGTCGCCTACCGGCGCAGCGCCAACTGGACCTTCGACGGTGCCAGTGGCGCGCTGCTGGGCCAGGGCAAGCCTGAGAGCGGGGCGATGATGACAGCGTTCAGCTTTGCCGGGCTGCACATGGGCAACTTCGCCGGCCCGTGGCTGCGCTGGCTGTACTTCTTCTTCGGCCTGGCCGGCACGGCAGTGATCGGCACCGGCTTGGTGATGTGGCTGGGCAAGCGCCAGCTCAAGCACGCCAAAAGCCCGCACTTACCCATGGAATTACGGCTAGTGGAGGTGCTCAACATCGCCAGCATGAGTGGCCTGCTGCTGGCTGTGGCCAGTTTCTTCTGGGCCAACCGCTTGCTGCCAGCCACGCTCGAGGGCCGGGGGGATTGGGAGGTCAACGTGTTCTTCATCAGCTGGGGCCTGTCGCTGGTGCATGCCGTGCTGCGCAGCGGCCGACGGGCCTGGGCCGAGCAACTGGCGCTGGGGGCATTGGCCTTCGCTTTGCTGCCCCTGCTTAACGCCCTTACCACCGACCGTGGGCTGGGGAACTCGCTGCAGACCGGTGACTGGACCATGGCCGGGTTCGACCTCACGGCACTGGCCAGTGGTGTGTTCCTGGCCTGGCTGGCCAGCAAGATGCTGCGCACCCCCAAGGTGGCAGCCAAGCGTACCCCACGCGCTGCGCGCAATGCGGCCACCGAACCTGCGGAGGCAAGCTGATGCTGGGCAATGCACTGATCGCCTTCGCCGGCTTCGCAGCCCTGTGCCTGGCCATGGAAAAACACTTCAGCGACCTGCTGGGGCGCAAGCCGCGCCCCGGGCAACTGAAGGCCCTGCAGGTGGCCGGCTGGTTGCTGCTGGTGCTGTCGCTGGTGCTCAGCGTGCACCTGCGTGGCTGGGCCTACGGCTTGGTGGAGTGGGCGGCGGTGATCATGGCGGGCGTGACCTTGTGGGTGTTTGTCTTGCCGTATCAGCCCCGCCTGCTGCTGAAACTGGCCGCTGTCAGTGTGCTGATGGGGCCGTTATTGGCCCTGTTCGCCGTTTGATGCCGTGGCCCAGCCTGAAGATGAGGTACAACCCGTTGCCGACACCCTCGGCAGCCGGGTGCGCTTCACCCAGGTTTTCATGGCCCAGCGGGCACGCATGGAAGCCTTGGTCAGCCGCCGGGTGGGCTGCCGGGCCACGGCGTCAGACCTGGTCCAGGAGTTGTTCCTGCGCTTCTGGGGGCGGCCCGAAGTCAAGGTAGAAGCGCTCGATACCTACCTGCTGCGCTGCGCCGGCAACCTGGCCATCGACCACCTGCGCAGTGAAGGCAGCCGCGAGCGTGCAGCGGAAGGCGCGTTGCCTGCCGATGAGCACAGCCCGGGCCAAACCCCCGAACAGGCCCTGGAAGTGGCCCACGACCTGCAACGCATCGAGGCCGCCCTGCGGGCGCTGCCCGAACGCACTCGGCAGATCTTCCTGCTCAACCGCGTGCATGGTTGCAAGTACGGCGAGATCGCCAGCGCCATGCAACTGTCCCAGAGCGCCGTGGAAAAGCATATGATGCGCGCCCTGCAAGCGTGCAAGGCCAGTGTTGCCGAGCCCGCGTCCACTCCACGCCGGCCAGGGAGCGCCCACCGATGAGCCGTCTACCGCCGATCACCGACGCGCAGTTCCAGGCCGCCTCGCAGTGGCTGGGCCGCATCAACGAGCAGCCTGCGCAGGCCCACGGCGCCGCGTTCAGGCGCTGGCTGCTGGCAGACCCCCAGCACCCTGCAGCCTATGCCCAGGCCCAGTCGGCCTGGCACAACAGTGGGCCTGTTGCCGCCGCCCTGGCCGCTGAAGACCAGCACGCCCTGCAAGGCTACCTCGATGCCATGGCCCGGCCTGTGCCCCGGCGGCCCTGGGGGCGTCGGGTGGCCGGGCTGGCCGCTGCGGCATGCCTGGTGCTGGCGTTGGGCATGGCCGGGGGCTGGCAGCCGGGCTACTGGATTCAGGATTTGCAGGCCGACTACAGCAGCGCCGGGCAGGTGCGGCAGGTCACCTTGCCCGACCAGTCCCAGGTGACCCTGGATGCCCACAGTGCGATCGCTGTGCAGTTTGCCCAAGGTCAGCGCCGGGTGCGGTTGCTGCATGGCGCTGCGTTCTTCCAGGTGACACACACCGGCGAGCCGTTTTTGGTCGACGCCGCAGGGGGGCAGGTGCGCGTGCTGGGTACCCAGTTCGAGGTGCGCGACCAGGGTGCGGGGGCGCAGGTGACGGTACGCAGTGGTCGGGTGGCGGTAAGCCCGGCCCAAGGCGCCGCGGGCCGTGAGCTCACGGCCAACCAGCAGGTGATGTACGCCTCTGGCCAGGTCGGCAATACCGTCATGGTCAACAGCGACAACCGCCTGGCTTGGCGCGAGGGCTGGCTGAACTACTCCCAGGCGCCGCTGGCGCAGGTGCTGGACGACCTGAGGCGCTATTACCCCGGGCGAATCCTGCTGCTCGACGATGCCCTGGGGCAACGGCTGGTCAGTGGCAGCTTCCCGGTTGCCGAGCCGATGCTGGCGCTGGACTCCCTCGGCAAGGTGGTGGGCTTCGAGCGGCACACGGTGCTCGGGCGCCTGACCCTGGTCCGCCCGTAGCCGGCTGCGCAAAAAACTTTTGTGTGTGGGGTGAGGTAATCGCTCGCCGCATCCGTGTAATGAGTGGAAGTGCGATTCATTCGCAGTGATTACCCTCTCACAGGTCAGCGTTCATGAAGTTCACCTCGCGTTGCGTTCCCCTCTGGCTTGGCCTTGCCGTGCTGCCGCCGCTCACTGTCGCCCCCGTGGCCAGCGCCGCCGAGCAGTCGCAGGCCTATACCTTTGCCCAACCAGCGCAGCCGCTGGCCCAGGCCCTCAACGCGTTCAGCCGCACCACCGGCCAAAGCGTGCTCTACACCCTGGCATTGCCGGCGGTACAGGCACCGGCCTTGCAAGGCCGGTTCAGTGCCGAGCAGGCGCTGCAGCAGTTGCTCGGCAGCGCCGGCCTGGCATGGCGCCGCGTGGACGCACGCACGCTTACCGTGGAAGCGGCGGACACCTCCGGTGCCCTCAGCCTGCAGGCCACCACCGTCACTTCGCAACTGGACAGCACCAGCTACCAGCCACCGGCCACCGCATCGATCATGCGCGGGCAGGGGCCCAGCCAGGACATCCCCCAGGCCATCAACGTGGTGCCGGCGCAGGTCATCCGCGACCAGGCGCCGCGCAACCTGGACGATGCCCTGGCCAATGTCAGCGGCATCACCCAGGGCAACAACTTCGGCGGTACGGCAGACACCGTGATGAAGCGCGGCTTTGGCGACAACCGCGACGGCTCGATCATGCGCGACGGCATGCCGGTGGTGCAGGGCCGCGCCCTCAATGCCAGCACCGAGCGGGTGGAAGTGCTCAAAGGCCCGGCCTCGCTGCTGTATGGCATCCAGGACCCGGGTGGGGTGATCAACGTGGTCAGCAAACGGCCGCAACTGGAGCAGTACAACGCCCTGACCGTGCGCGGTTCCAGCTATGGCAGCGGCAAAAATGGCAGTGGCGGTGGCTTCGACAGCACCGGTGCACTGGGTGACAGCAACTTCGCCTACCGCCTGATCGCCGATCATGAAGACGAAGACTACTGGCGCAACTACGGCGTGCACCGGGAAACCTTGATAGCGCCTTCGCTGGCCTGGTTGGGCGAGGACACCCAGGTAGTGCTGGCCTACGAACACCGGGAGTTTCTCTCGCCGTTCGACCGCGGCACGGCCTTCGGCAATGATGGGCACCCGCTGAACATCCCGGCCACCCGGCGCCTGGATGAGCCCTTCAATGACATGCAGGGGCGCTCGGACCTGTACCGGCTGGAGGTGGACCACCAGCTCGCCGACGACTGGAAGCTGCACCTGGGCTACAGCTTCAACCGCGAAACCTACGACGCCAGCCAGGTGCGCGTCACCGGCATCAACACGCGCAATGGCACGCTCACCCGCAGCATCGACGGTACCCAGGGCGCCATGAGCCGCGACCAGTTCGTGACCCTTAGCCTGGCCGGCAATGTGCAACTGGCCGGCATGCAGCATGACCTGCTGTTCGGCGTGGATCACGAAGACCGCAAGATCTACCGGGCCGACCTGATCCGCCAGACCCCCAAGTCGTCGTTCAGCTACCTGAACCCGGTGTATGGGCGTGAAGTGGAGGGCACCACTGTGCGCGCCAGCGACAGCGACCAGACCGACAAGCTGCGCACCGACGCGGTATTCCTGCAGGACGCGCTGCACCTGGACGACCACTGGATCCTGGTGGCGGGTGGGCGCTTCCAGCAGTACGACCAGTACGCCGGTCGCGGCCGCCCGTTCAAGGCCAACACCGATATCAGCGGCCAGACCTGGGTGCCCCACGCCGGTATCGTCTACAAGGTGGACGAACAGCTGTCGTTCTATGGCAGCTACAGCGAGTCGTTCAAGCCCAATTCCACCATCGCGCCGCTGGCCGGCAATGTGGTGCTGGACTCAGCAATCGCGCCGGAAGAGGGCAAGTCCTGGGAACTGGGCGCCAAGCTCGATGTGCCTGGCCGCATCACCGGCACCCTGGCGCTGTTCGATATCACCAAGCGCAACGTGCTGGTGTCCAACTTCGACTCCACCACCCGCGAGACGGTGTACAGCAATGCCGGCGAAGTCAGTTCGCGTGGCGTCGAGCTCGACCTAACCGGCCAGTTGAGCGAGCGGTGGAGCCTGATCGGCAGCTACGCCTTCACCGACGCCAAGGTGACAAAAGACCCGGCCCTGGAAGGTAACCGCTTGCAGAACGTGGCCCGGCATGGGGCTTCGCTGTCGGCGGTGTACGACTTCGGCAACCTGTTCGGTGGCGACAACCTGCGGGTGGGCGCGGGGGCGCGGTATGTTGGCGAGCGCCCGGGCAACGCCACCAACACCTTTGACCTGCCGTCCTACACCGTGGCCGATGCCTTTGCCAGCTACGAAACCAGACTGGACGAGCACAAGGTGCGCCTGCAACTGAACGTGAAGAACCTGTTCGACAAGGTGTACTACAGCTCGGCGGTTAACCAGTACTTCGTCGCCCTCGGCGATGCCCGGCAGGTCAGCCTGTCCAGCACGCTGGAGTTCTAAGGCGCGCTTGCCCGCCTCGGTTCAGCGGCTGAACGCCCGCCGGTATTCGCCAGGTGTCGCCCCCAGCGCCTGGCGAAAGCGGTTGGTGAAGTGGCTGGCGCTGGCAAAGCCGCAGGCCATGGCCACGTCGCCCAGTGGCGTGTCGCCCAGGCGCAGCAGCTGGCAAGCCCGTTGCAGCCGGCGGGCCAGCAGGTACTGGTGCGGGGGGAGCCCGAAACTGGTGCGGAACATGCGCGCGAAATGGTATTCGGACAGGTTGCAGCGCACGGCCAGCTCGCCCAGGGTGAGGGGCTGGGCCAGGTGCGCCTCGATGTAGTCGATCAGCTGGCGCCGCAGGTTCGGCGCCAGCCCCCCTTTAAGCCGCAACCCATCACGCACCCCCACCTGGCTGAGCAGGGCGTGGTCCACCACTCCGTGTGCAAGGCTGCTGGCCAGCAGGCGTTCTGCAGGTTCGTCCCAACCCAGCTGTATGAGCTGGCGAAACCGCCGGGCCTGCTGCGGGTCGTCCGTGAAGGTGGCCTCCTGCAACTGCAGCTCACGCGGTTCACGGTCGAGCAGGCGCACGCAGCCCAGGGCGTACTGCGCCTCGCTCACATACAGGTGGGCGACACGAATGGTGCCATTGATCACCCAGTTTGACTCATGCCCGGCCGGGAGTATGCACAGCTTGTCCGGTGCGCCTTTGTCTGCCGGGCGCTGGCGGCGGAAGGTGCCGGTGCCATCGTCGATGTAGCACGACAAGGTGTGATGGCTGGGCGCCTGGTAGTCGCGAGCGTCGTCGCGGTTGTGCCACAGCGCAGCCGCCAAGCCGTCACCCAGGTGCGCGCTGAGTTCCAGCCGGGCATTGGGCGAGGCATGCATGGCATTGAACACGTGCAGCTGGTCGAGTGGGGTCATGGGCAATTCCTCTTGCCAGCCATCCTACTGAGCCTGGGGCAGGCTTACAGCTACCTGCGCAACAAATGCGCAAGTTTATGCAAGCCGCAATGGGCTATCCGGATGAAACTCGCATCTGGGAGATAACCCTGCTCTCGCCTTCTGTGGGAGCGGGTTTACCCGCGAAGCGGGCAGCGCAGTGTATGGCACCGGCTTTGCCGGTGTTCGCGGCTGAAGCCGCTCCCACAGTGATTGCGTCAACTTTGAGATTGGGTGGAACACAGTTGCCCCACAGTGATTGCGGCCACTTTGAGATCTCGTGCAAGGCAGCGCAATGCGGTCCCCGAATTGATCCCCACCGCCTGAGGCCCCTGATGAACCTGTCACTCTACCTGCTCACCGTCCTGATCTGGGGCACCACCTGGATCGCGCTGAAACTTCAATTGGGCGTGGTCGCCATCCCGGTATCCATCGTCTACCGCTTTGCCCTCGCCGGGCTGATCCTGTTCGCCGTGCTGTTGCTCACCCGCAAGCTGCAAGCCATGAACCGCCGTGGTCACCGGCTTTGCCTGGCCCAGGGCGTGTGCCTGTTCTGCGTCAACTTCATCTGTTTTCTTAGCGCCAGCCAATGGATCGCCAGCGGCCTCATCGCGGTGGTGTTTTCCACTGCCACGCTGTGGAACGCGCTCAACGCCCGCTTGTTCTTCGGGCAGAAGATCGCTGCCAATGTGCTCGGCGGTGGGGCGTTGGGGTTGGCCGGCCTGGGGCTGTTGTTCTGGCCGGAGCTCTCGCACCATGCCGCCAGCCGTGAAACCCTGTACGGCCTGGGCCTGGCCCTGCTGGGCACCCTGTGCTTCTCGGCAGGCAACCTGTTGTCGAGCATGCAGCAGAAGGCCGGGCTCAAGCCGATGACCACCAATGCCTGGGGCATGATGTACGGGGCCGGGATGCTGGCGGTGTTCTGCGTGCTGGCCGGCGTGCCGTTCACCCTGGACTGGAGCACGCGGTACATCGGTTCGTTGCTGTACCTGGTGGTGCCGGGTTCGGTGATCGCCTTTACGGCCTACCTCACGCTGGTCGGGCGCATGGGGCCGGAACGTGCGGCCTATTGCACGGTGCTGTTCCCCTTGGTGGCGCTGAATGTGTCGGCAGCGGTGGAGGGGTATCAGTGGACGCCGCCCGCGCTGCTGGGCCTGTTGGCGGTGATGGCAGGCAATGTGCTGGTGTTTCGCAAGCCCAGGGCCAGGGTGGCCCCGGGCGTGCCGAGGTCGGTATAGAACGGCCGGTCAGCCTTTCCACACCTGCGGGTTCACCAGGTCTTGGGGGCGCTCGCCCAGCAGGGCAGCCCGCAGGTTGTCGATGGCGCGGTTGGCCATGGCTTCGCGGGTTTCTGCCGTGGCCGAGCCAATGTGCGGCAAGGTCAGGGCATTGGGCAGTTTGAACAGCGGCGAGTCGGCCAGCGGCTCCTTCTCGTACACATCCAGCCCGGCGCCGCGAATGGTGCCGTTTTGCAGTGCCTCGACCAGCGCCGCCTCGTCCACCACCGGCCCACGGGCGATGTTGATCAGGAACGCGCTGGGCTTCATCAGCTGCAGTTCCCGTGCGCCGATCAGCTTGCGGGTGGCATCGGACAACGGCACCACGATGCAGACAAAATCGGCTTCGGCCAGCAACTGTTCCAGTCTGCGCAACTGCGCGCCCAGTTCTTGTTCCAGCGCGCTCTTGCGGCTGTTGCCTGCGTAGATCACCTGCATGTTGAAACCGAACCGGCCGCGGCGGGCAATGGCGGCACCGATGTTGCCCAGGCCGACGATGCCCAGGGTCTTGCCGTGCACGTCGCTGCCGAACTGCGCTGGCCCCACGGTTGCCTGCCAGTTGCCGGCCTTGGTCCAGGCGTCCAGTTCAGCGGTGCGCCGGGCACAGCCCATGACCAGCGAGAACCCCAGGTCGGCGGTGCTCTCGGTCAATACATCCGGGGTGTTGGTCAGGGCAATGCCGCGCTCGTTGAAATAGTCCAGGTCGTAGTTGTCGTAGCCCACCGACACACTGGACACCACCTCCAGCTTGCCTGCGCCCTCCAGCTGCGCCGGCCCCAGCTTGCGGCCCACACCGATCAGGCCATGGGCTTCAGGCAGCGCTTCGTTGAACTGGGCACTGATGTCGCCGAGCTTGGGGTTGGGCACGATCACGTTAAAGTCATGCTGCAGGCGCTCGGCCATTGCTGGCGTGATGCGGCTGAAGGCCAGGACAGTCTTTTTCATCGAAACACCCTTCGGACGGAAAGCTACAAGCTACAAGCTGCAAGCTGCAAGCTGCAAGTTGGAAGCGGCAAGGTGAAGCGTGATTGGGTTGGAGAGGGCCGCCAGGCGGCCTTTAGTTGGCGATCATGACCTGGTGGGTTTTCAGGTCGGCTTCGTGGGCGGCGAGGATTTCGGGTAGGGAGTTGCGCAGGTATTCCACCCAGGTCTTGATCTTGGCGTCCAGGTATTGGCGAGAGGGGTAGATGGCGTACAGGTTCAGTTCCTGCAGGCGGTACTCCGGCAGGATGCGCACCAGGCTGCCGTTGCGCAGGCCTTCGATGGCCGAGTAGATCGGCAGCACCCCCACGCCCATGCCGCTGCGGATGGCCGTGCGCATGGCGTCGGCGGTGTTGACCATGAACGGCGAACTGGTGACGTTGACCATCTCCTGGCCCTCCGGGCCGTCGAACAGCCATTTCTCCAGCGGGATTACCGGGCTGACCATGCGCAGGCAGGCGTGCCTGAGCAGGTCCGCGGGCTTTTGCGGCACGCCGTGGCGGGCGATGTACCCGGGTGAGGCGCACACGATGCTGTAGGTGATGCCCAGCCGTTGCGACACGAAGCCAGAGTCCGGCAGCTCCGTGGCCAGCACGATGGACACGTCATAGCCCTCGTCGAGCAGGTCGGGTACCCGGTTGGCCATGGTCAGGTCGAAGGTGACGTCCGGGTGCGACTCGCGATAGCGCGCGATGGCGTCTACCACGAAGTGCTGGCCCACCCCGGTCATCGAATGCACTTTCAGTTGCCCGGCCGGGCGGGCGTGGGCGTCACTGGCCTCGGCCTCGGCCTCTTCCACGTAGGCCAGAATCTGTTCGCAGCGCATCAGGTAGCGCTTGCCGGCTTCGGTCAGCGCAATGCGGCGGGTGGTGCGGTTGAGCAGCCGGGTTTGCAGGTGGGCCTCCAGGTTGGAAACCGCCCGCGACACGTTCGCGGTGGTGGTATCCAGCTGGCCCGCTGCGGCAGTGAAACTGCCAAGCTGGGCAACGCAACTGAACGCACGCATGTTTTGCAGGGTGTCCATGGGTCACTCTCGATGTAGAGGACAAAATTGTGTCACGAAGTCATGCGCAAGAGATGAAAATTGCCTACGACCAAAGGCGGATTATCGCTGTTTTGGTAACAAAGATTCGCAGGAAACAGCGCTTATCGCCAGTGCGGCGGCCCCCTAGAATTGCGCGGCCCCTCCACCTTTTCCTCGGGATACCGCAGCTGTGCCGCGTCGCCTCAACAGAACGCTCCATGCGTTCAGTGCCTGTGCCCTTGCCCTCTGTTTGAGTGGCTGTATCGGAACCTGGGGCATCGCCCCGCAAACCAAGACGCTGCAAGCCAACACCCTCAGCACGGATGAGGCCATACAGCAAGCCGCCAGCGACGCCCACTGGCCCGACCAGCAATGGTGGCATGCCTATGCTGACCCGCAACTGGACCACTGGATCGCCCTGGCCCTGGCCGGCAGCCCAAGCCTGGCCATGGCGGCGGCGCGAGTGCGCCAGGCCCGGGCCATGGCCGGCATCGCCGAGTCGGCAGAGCAACTGCAAGGCAATGGCCAGGCTGCACTCAAGCGCCACAACTGGCCCGAAGATCAATTCTACGGGCCTGGCGCATTGTCGGGTGCCAACACCTGGGACAACCAGGCGGCCCTTGGCCTGAGCTATGCCCTGGACCTGTGGGGGCGGGAGCGCAACACCAGCGAGCAGGCGGTGGACCAGGTGCACGTGAGCGTGGCCGAGGCCCGCCAGGCGCAGCTGGAATTGCAGCACAATGTGGTGCGCGCCTACATCCAGTTGAGCCTGCACTTTGCCCAGCGTGACATCGTCAAGGCCGAGCTTGCCCAGCAACAGCAGATTCTGGCCCTGGCCCAACGCCGCCTGGATGCCGGTATCGGCACCCACTTCGAGGTCAGCCAGGCCGAAGCGCCGTTGCCGGAAACCCATCGCCAGCTCGACAGCCTCGACGAAGCCATTGCCCTGGCACGCAACCAGCTGGCTGCCCTGGCGGGCAAGGGGCCGGGGGAGGGCGCCCAGTTGCAGCGCCCCAGCCTGGCACTGGCTGCACCCTTGAAGCTGCCCTCGACGCTGCCCGCCGAACTGGTCGGCCAGCGGCCTGATGTGGTTGCCAGCCGCTGGCAGGTGGCTGCGCAGGCGCGCGGCATCGATGTGGCCCACGCCGGCTTCTTCCCCAACGTCGACCTGGTGGGCAGCCTGGGCTTCATGGCCACCGGTGGTGGCGCGCTGGCGTTCCTCACCGGGCGCAAGTTCAACTACACCGTTGGCCCCGCCGTCACTTTGCCGGTGTTCGACGGTGGCCGCTTGCGCGCGCAACTGGGTGCCGCTTCGGCGGGCTACGACATGGCCGTGGCGCGCTATAACCAGAACGTGGTCGATGCGCTCAAGGGTGTCTCCGACCAGCTGATCCGCCGCGAGTCGATGGAGGCGCAGGCGCACTTCGCGGCCGAGTCGGTGGCGGCTGCGCAGAAAACCTACGACATCGCCACGGTAGCGTTCAAACGCGGCCTCACCGACTACCTGAACGTACTCAACGCGCAGACGTTGCTGTTCCGCCAGCAGCAGGTGCAGCAGCAGGTGCAGGCCGCGCGCCTGGTTGCCCATGCCGACCTGGTTACCGCCCTGGGCGGTGGCCTGCAGGCCGGTAGGGATGTGCCCGACGAACAGCGCCAGGCGGCGCCGAAAACCCCCGCCACCCTGGCGATCCTCAACCCCAGAAGGGGCCGCGCAGAATGAGCGCTGCCAGCTTGCCCCTGCGCTGGCTGCAACGCCTGGAGTGGCGACGAGGCTTTTTTGCCTGGGTGCGTACGGACGGCGTCACCTGGGTGTACATCTTCAAGGTGCTGGCGGCGGCCTTCATCACCCTGTGGCTGGCCATGCGCCTGGAACTGCCGCAGCCGCGCACGGCCATGATCACCGTGTTCATCGTCATGCAGCCGCAAAGCGGGCATGTGTTCGCCAAGAGCTTCTATCGGGTGCTGGGCACCCTGGCAGGTTCTGCCATGATGGTGACGCTGATGGCCATCTTCCCGCAGAACACCGAGCTGTTCCTGCCCAGCCTGGCGCTGTGGGTGGGCCTGTGCTCAGCAGGTGCCATGCGCTATCGCACCTTCCAGGCTTACGGGTTCGTGCTGGCCGGCTACACCGCCGCCATGATCGGCCTGCCAGTGCTGCAGCACCCGGACCAAGCCTTCATGGCGGCCATGTGGCGGGTGCTGGAAATTGCCCTCGGCATCCTGGTGTCCACATTCGTGAGTGCTGCGGTGCTGCCACAGTCCGCCAGCGCCGCCATGCGCAACGCCCTCTACCAGCGTTTTGGCGTGTTCGCCGCTGTAGTGGTCGAGGCGTTGCGGGGCGACAGCCAGCGCGACCGTTTTGAAAGCAGCAACGTGCGTTTCGTTGCCGAGGCGGTAGGCCTGGAGAGCCTGCGTAACGTCACCGCTTTCGAGGACCCCCACATGCGCCGGCGCAGTGGCCGCCTGGTGCGCATGAACAGCGAGTTCATGGCCATCACCACGCGCTTCAACGCCCTGCATCGCCTGATCGAACGCCTGCGTGCCCGGGGGCCGTCGCAAATTGTCGGCGCCATCGAGCCCGGCCTGCAGACCTTGGTTGAGTTGCTGCAGCCTTATGTGAACCGCGCCCTGACCGACGCCGATGCGCTGCGCCTGACCCTGGAGCTGGGGGCCTACCGAGAGGGCCTGCAGGCCCAGGTACGCAGCCTGCGCGCCGAGTACCTGGCCACCGACCCCGGTGAAGCCGACCTGCTGGATTTCCACACCGCGTTCGAGCTGCTGTACCGCTTCGTCGACGAGATGTACAGCTACGCCGAAACCCATGCGTCGCTGGCCGTGCACAAGCACGAGCGCGAGCAGTGGGACGAGCCTTACGTGGCGCAGACCAGTTGGCTGGTGTCGCTGGCCGCCGGGCTGCGGGCATCGGCGGTGCTGTTGCTGCTGGGCAGCTACTGGTTGCTGAGCGACTGGCCCAGTGGGGCCATGATGACCTTGATCGCCACGGTCACGGTGGGCCTTTCTGCGGCATCGCCCAACCCCAAGCGGCTGTCCTTCCAGATGGCCTGCGGCACGGCCATCGGCGCGGTGGTGGGCTTCTTCGAAACCTTTTTCGTGTTCCCCTGGATCGACGGCTTCCCGTTGCTGTGCATGGTATTGGCGCCGGTGTTCGTGCTGGGGGCGTTTCTGTCGTCGCGCCCGGCCTACGCTGGCTACGGTATCGGCCTGCTGGTGTTCTTCGCCATCGGTTCGGTGCCCAACAACCTGACGGTGTATGACCCGTACAGCTTCATCAACGACTACATCGCCATGGTTATCGGCATGTTCGTGTGCGCCGCCGCCGGGGCGATCATCCTGCCGCCCAACAGCCTCTGGCTGTGGAGCCGCCTGGAGCAGGCACTGCGCGAGCAAGTGCTGTTCGCCATCAGCGGCCGGCTGCGCGGCATCGGCACGGCCTTCGAAAGCCGCACCCGCGACCTGTTGCACCAGGCCTACGGCCTTGCTGCCGGCAAGCCGCAGGTGCAGAGCCAGTTGATGGGCTGGATGTTCACCGTGCTGGAAATCGGCCATGCGGTCATCGAGCTGCGCAAGGAGCAGGACCGCGCGCCGGTGCACCCGGCCTATGCCGAATCGCAGCCGTGGCGCCAGGCGATCCGGGTGATGGGGCGGGCGCTGGCAAGGCTGTTCCTGCAGCCCAATGCCAGCAACCATGAGCGGGCCCTGGTGGCGGTCGACCATGCCATTTCGCGGGTGCAGGCCACCGATGAGCCCTTCGCCCGGCACTTCGACACCTCGGTGCTGCGCCGTGCGCAAAGCTACCTGCACTTCATTCGCTCGTCTCTGCTCGACCCCCTGTCACCGCTGGCCCCGGACAAAGGTGTGCACCATGCCCCGTGAAATTGCCTTCCATGGCGTCTATATGCCCACCCTGACACTGATGTTCCTGTTTGCGCTGGGCTTGGCCTGGGGCCTGGACCGGTTCATCGCCAGCCACGATGGCTACCGTTTCTTCTGGCACCCGGCGCTGTTGCGCCTGAGCCTGTTCGTCTGCCTGTTCGGCGCCTTGGCGCTGTCGCTCTATTGGTGAGAAACCTTCAATGAAAAAGTTCTTCAGCCTGGTCGCCACTCTGTTGGTGCTGACTGCTGCGGTGGTGATCGGTCGCCAGCTGTGGCTGCACTACATGACCACGCCCTGGACCCGGGATGGCCGTGTGCGTGCCGACATCATCAACGTCGCTGCCGATGTGCCGGGGTATGTGGTGGACGTGCCGGTCAAGGATAACCAGCGGGTGAAGAAGGGCGATGTGCTGATCCAGATCGACCCGGCGCATTACCAGGTGGCGGTCGACCAGGCCAAGGCGCTGGTGGCCTCGCGCAAAGCGACGTGGGAGATGCGCAAGGTCAACGCCAGGCGCCGTGCGGACATGGACAACCTGGTCATCTCCAAGGAAAGCCGCGACGATGCGAGCAACATCGCCAGTTCGGCGCTGGCCGATTACCAGCATGCCCAGGCGCAGTTGGCGGCAGCGGAGCTGAACCTCAAGCGTACGCAGATCGTGGCGACGGTGGATGGTTATGTGACCAACCTGAATGTGCACAGGGGGGATTATGCGCGTACGGGGGAGGCGGTGATGGCGGTGGTGGATGAACACTCGTTCTGGGTGTATGGGTTTTTCGAGGAAACCAAGTTGCCGCATGTGAAAGTGGGGGACCCGGCGGAGTTGCAGATGATGAGCGGGGCGCGGTTGGAGGGGCATGTGGAGAGTATTGCCCGGGGTATCTATGACCGGGACAACCCGCAGAGCCGTGAGTTGGTGGCTGATGTGAACCCGACGTTCAACTGGGTGCGGTTGGCGCAGCGGGTGCCGGTGCGGATTCATATTGATCGTGTGCCGGAGGGTTTTTTGTTGGCGGCGGGGACTACGTGTACGGTGGTGGTGACGCCGCTGTAGTGTTGTTGATCGCCATCTCTGGGTGGGTTTTGATAGTGCGTATAGTCCATTTGCGATGGGGACGCTTATTCACCTTTTTGCTCTTACGGCGGGAAGGTGATTAAGCGCCACTTGCGTAAAGAATGTCTGCTCGGTGTATCCGGCCACGTTCTTGAAGTTTGAAGTTTGAAGTTGTTTGCTGTTCGTGGGTTTTCATGGCAAGCATAGTCCATATACGATGGTGACGCTTACTCACCTTTTCGCCCTTACGGCGAGTCACTTTTTGTCAAACGCGACAAAAAGTAACCAAAAAACGCTGCGCTCCCGTCATCCGGCCCCTACGCTGCGCTTCGGGGTTCCCTCACTACGGACTTGCTCCCGGGAGGACCGCGCCGAAGGCCCCATCCTGGGGCCTCAGCGCT